>NZ_JBFAPK010000011.1:0-192217 GCF_040676675.1 Micromonospora sp. NPDC049559
TCCGGACGAGTACGGCGGCCGGAAGAGGGTGACCTGCCGGCCGGTGGCGGAGGCGATCGCGTTCTGGGTGAGGCCGAGACCCGAGCCGGGCTCGGCCGCCGCCGACCGTGGCGCTGTGGCGGGGCGCGGCTCCGCGGCCACCGACCCCGGCGTGGCGGCGGGGGGCCGGGCGGTCATCGGGGCCTCCGCTCGGCGTGGCGTTCGAAGGCGAGTTCCACCAACCGGTCGACCAGCTGCGGATAGCCGAGCCCCGCCGCCGCCCAGACCTTCGGGTACATGGAGTGTGCGGTGAAGCCGGGCATGGTGTTCAGCTCGTTGACGTACAGCTCGCCGGCCGCCTCGTCGTAGAGGAAGTCGACCCGGGCCAGGCCCCACCCGCCGACCGCGGTGAACGCGCCCAGCGAGAGCGCCCGGATCCGGGACGTCACCTCGGCCGGAAGCACGGCCGGCACGATCATCGGGTCGGCGTCGCCGAAGTACTTCTGGTCGTAGTCGAACCAGCCGCCGCTCACCCGTACCTCGCCGACCGCCGAGGCGGCCGGGCGCCAGCCGCCCAGCACCGCGCACTCCAGCTCGCGGCCGGTCACCCCCTGCTCGACCAGGACCACGCGGTCGTGCCGCAGCGCCGCCTCGATCGCGGCGGCCAGGTCGTCGCCCTCGTCCACCCGGGAGATCCCGATCGACGAGCCCATCGCGGCGGGCTTGACGAACAGCGGCCGGCGCAGCCCCGCCACCAGTTCCTCCGGGTCGTTGGTGCCGTGGAAGCGGTGCGCGTCGAACCAGACGTACGGGGTCACCGGAATCCCCTCGGCGACGAACGCGCGCTTCATCGCCACCTTGTCCATCCCGACCGCCGAGGCGAGGATGCCGCACCCCACGTACGGCACGCCCAGCGTCTCCAGCAGGCCCTGCACCACTCCGTCCTCCCCGAACGGACCGTGCAGCAGCGGGAAGACGACGTCCAGCTCGGCCAGGACCGCGCCGGGTGCGTCGGCCGCGCAGACGCGGACGGTACCGGGCCGCGAGCCGCGCCGCAGCTCCACCTCGGGCCCGGTCACCTCCAGCCGGTCGTCGATCGCCCGCGCGGCCGGCGGCTGGTCGCGCAGCTTCGCCAGTACCTCCTCCGGCACGAGCCGGAACCGACCGGTACGGGTGAGTCCGATCGCCACGGGCCGGTACTCCTCGCCGTCCAGCGCCCGGACCACGGCGAGCGCCGAGGCGCAGGAGACCTCGTGCTCGGCGGAGGGACCGCCGAAGAGGACGCCGAGTCGCACCGGCCTCGCCCGCTCCCCGCTCATCGGACCCGCTCCACTGTGCTCGTCGCGTCGTCGGGGTGCGGGACGGCCAGTCGGGCGAGCAGCTCGGCGTCGGCGTTGCCGCCGGTCAGCACGACGCCGATGGTGCGGTGGCCGCCACCGGCGGCGACCCGCAGCGCGCCGGCCAGCCCCGCCGCGCCGGAGGGCTCGGCGAGCAGCTTCAGCTGGAGCAGTACCAGCCGGAAGGCGTGCGCGATCGCGTCGTCGTCGACCCGGACGACCCCGGTCACCGCCGGGCGCAGGATCTCGAACGGCAGCTCCCCGACGCAGGCCGGGCGCAGCCCGTCGGCGAGCGTCGGCCCGGGCGTGACGGTGACCCGCCGCCCGGCCTCGAGGCTGCGCGCCAGCGAGTCGCAGCCGACCGGCTCCACCCCGTACACGTCGAGCTGCCGGCCCGCCGCCGCGAGGCAGGCACCGGCCGCGCCGCCGCCACCACCGACCGGTACGACGAGCGCGTCCAGCGGGGTACCGAGGCGCTCCGCCTCCTCGATCAGCTCCAGGCTGGCGCTGCCCTGGCCGGCGATCACGTCCGGGTGGTCGTAGGCGTCGACGACGGCGTACCCGGTCTCCGCGCTGATCCGGCGCGCCGCCGCGAGCCGCTCGTCGAGCGTGGTGCCGGCGAGCACCACCCGCGCGCCGGCCGCCCGGGCCCGGGCCACCTTGCCGGGCGCCGCGTCGACGGGGAGCACCGCGACGGCCGCCAGCCCGTGCCGCCGGGCGGCGAGCGCGACCGCGACGGCGTGGTTGCCGGTGCTCTGGGCGACCACCCCGGCGCACTCGGGGAGCCGCGCGAGCCGGCCTACCGCCAGCAGCGCGCCCCGCATCTTGTACGAGCCGCCCGCCTGGAGGTTCTCCGCCTTGACCAGGACCCGCGCCCCGGCAAGCCGGTCGATCACCGGCGAGCGCAGCACGGGCGTACGGACGATCCGTCCGGCCAACCAGCGCGCGGCGGCCTCGACGTCGGCGCGTCCCGGCAGCACCGGGGCGAGGGTGCCGGGGGCGCTCACGACGCCCGTCCGGTCGGTGTTCGGTCGGGCAGTACGGTGTCTCGCATCTTGTCTCCTGTCGATGGTGCGACGGTCGGCCCGGTGGTTCTCGGGCACGCCGAAGGCAGGGGTGGGCGAACGGCACGCACCCCGTGCGGTCGATGGTTCGGTCGGTCGATGTGGTTCGCGGTGGTGTGTCGGGAGCGGTACGTCGCGGCGTTCGGGCGAGTCGACGAGGAAGCAGGGGCGTCAGAGCGGGTCGGGTAGCCGTACCTCCACCCGCAGGCCGCCGTTGTTCCCGGGCCGGGCCGAGATGATCCCGTCGTGGGCCTGGGTGATCGAGCGGGCGATGGTGAGGCCGAGCCCGGCGCCGCCGGCGTGCGCGAGCCGGTCGGGCGCCAGCCGGCGGAACGGCTCGAAGAGACCGGCGACGGCCTCGGCCGGTACGGGCTGCCCGGTGTTGGCGACGGTCAGGGCCGGGTCCCCGGCCGCCGCCACCACCACCTCGATCGTGCCGCCGGGGCAGTTGTACTTGATCGCGTTCTCCACCAGGTTCGTCACGAGACGCTCCAGCAGCACCCGCTCGCCGACGACGACCCTCGGTTCGAGCCGACCCGTGATCGTCACCTCGGCCTCGCGCGCCCGTTCCTGGTACGCGCCGAGCACCGCCCCGGCGATCTCGTCGAGCCGCAGCGGCGTACGGGAGACGAGCCCCTGGTCGCTCTCGCTGAGCGCGAGCAGCCCTTCGATCAGCCGCTCGTTGCGTTCGTTGGTCTGTAGCAGCTGGGCGGTGAGCAGCTGCGTCTGGTCGTCCGTGAGCGGCTGGGACATGCCGACCTCGATCAGGGTCCGCTGTACGGCCAGCGGGGTGCGCAGCTCGTGCGAGGCGTTCGCCGCGAAGCGGCGCTGCCCCTCGTAGCCGGCGGCGATCCGGTCCATCATCTCGTCGATGGCCCGGGAGAGCTCGGCCAGCTCGTCCCGGCCGCGCGGCCGGAGCCGGTAGCCGAGGTTCTGCGGCCCCAGGTGGGAGATCGGCGCCACCAGGTTGCGGACCGGGCGCACCGCCCAGCCGGCCGCCCAGGCGAGCAGCAGCACCAGGACCACGACGAAGAAGAGCAACAGCACGGTCACGAACGGCGTGAAGTGGGAAATCACCTGGTCGCAGCCGCTCCCCGGGCCCGGCACCGGCAGGTCGCAGACCGCGCGGAAGTTCCGGGCCGTCTCGAAGACCCCCTCGATCAGCCACCTGAGCAGCACCGGCAGGTTGTAGCCGACCAGCAGCGCGACCACGCCGACGAGCAGCACCCGGCGCCTGGGGGTCCAGGTCACGCCGCCGGTCCGATCCGGTAGCCGGCCCGGGGCACGGTCTGGATGATCTGCGGCTCGCCCAGCTTCTTGCGCAGCGTCATGACGGTGACCCGGACGACGTTGGTGAACGGGTCCGCGTACTCGTCCCACGCCTGTTCCAGCAGTTCCTCGGCGCTGACCACCTGCCCGCCGGCCCGCATCAGCACGTGCAGCACCGCGAACTCCTTGGGGCTGAGGTTCAGCGGCCGGCCGTCGCGCAGCGCGGTGTGCCGGGCCACGTCGAGGACGACGCCCTGCTGGTCCAGCACCGGCGGCACGGCCGGCGCCGACCGCCGGCCCAGCGCCTGCACCCGCGCCACCAGTTCGGCGAAGGCGAAGGGCTTGGTCAGGTAGTCGTCGGCACCGAGCCCGAGGCCCTCGACCCGGTCGCGGATGCCGGCCGCCGCGGTCAGCAGCAGGACCCGGGTACCGACGTCGGAGTGCGCGATCGAGCGGCAGACCTCGTCACCGGTCTGCCCCGGCATGTCCCGGTCGAGCACGGCCACGTCGTAGCGGTTCACGCCGATCCGCTCCAGGGCGCCGTCGCCGTCGTAGCAGACGTCCACGGCCATGGCGAGCCGCCGCAGCCCCTGCGCGATCATGTCCGCCAGCAACCGCTCGTCGTCGGCCACCAAGACCCGCACGCTTACACTCCCGCTGTCTCGTCGTCCCGCCGACCATGTCAAGCCAGGAATAAGGGTTTTGTAAGCATGCCCCTGACGCGGCCCTTATCGGCAAGCCCGCCGGGCGGGGCGGTACGGGTCCGCGGCCCTCGGCGGGGCCGCCGCCGACGGTACGGAGGGTGGCCACGCCGGCGCGCACGGCGCGGAAGTCCGGGCGCAGCCAGCGGGCACGGTACGGATATACCGGGCGAAGCCGGCAGGAGGGCGGGCAATCCACCCGTGCGGGGCGTGGGCCGCCGCCCCGGCCGGCCGACCGGCGGGCGCGACTCCGCGACGAGGAGTACGGCCCGCCGGCGCCGGGCCGGGTCACCGGCCCGGGTGAGGGTCCTCACAGCGGTGCGACAGGGTCCGCACCCCCACCCCGGGTACGGCCGGGCCGATCGGCCCGGCCGTACCCGGACATGGTGTACGAGCTGCTCCGGCCCGGGGTTCGGAGTCCTGGCGTCACCCCGTCGGCAGCGCGACGCCGAGCCGCTCCGCGAGCTCCGTCCGGGCGGCCCGGTCGCGCTCCGCCGCCCCGGTGATCATTTCCCAGGCGCCCGCGCCGAGCGGGAAGCGCAGCGGCGGCTCGGCGGCGTCCCGTACGAGCGCCAGCACGGCCTCCGCGAACTCCTCCGGCAGGCTGAGCTTGAAGTCGCTCGGTACCTCGCCCCGGATCAGTCCGCCCATCTGGTCGACGGCCGACCGGTACTCGGGCAGCCGGGTGGCCGCGTCGACGAGCGAGGCGCCGTAGTGCGTGGCGTACCCGCCCGCCTCCAGCAGCGTGATCCGCACGCCGCTCCCGGCCGTCTCCAGCGCCAGCGTCTCGGTCATCCCCTCCAGCGCGAACTTCGCGGCGCAGTACGCCCCGAGCCCCACCATGCCCATCCGCCCGGCGGTCGAGGAGACCATCAGCAGGTGGCCGGAGCGCTGCGCCCGCATCAGCGGCAGGACCAGTCGGGTCATCCGCCAAGGCCCGAGCAGCAGGGTCTGCAACTGCGCCTCGACCTCCTCGTCGGTCAGCTCCTCGACCGCGCCGAGCACCCCGTACCCGGCGTTGTTGACCAGTACGTCCACGCCGCCGAACCGCTGCTCGGCCAGCCGTACGGCGGCGGCGCAGGCCGCGGGGTCGCGCACGTCCAGCGCGCAGGTCTCGACCGTCTCGGGGAAGTGGTCCCGCAGCTCGGCCAGGGTCTCCGGCCGGCGCGCGGTGGCCAGTACCCGGTCCCCCGCGGCCGCCGCGGCCCGGGCGAGCGCCCAGCCGAGTCCCGACGAGCATCCTGTAATCAACCAACGCCGAGCCATGACCGCTCCTCCATCCCGCCCGACCGGCCAGCCCGGTCGGGTGTCGACCCGATCACTCTCGGCATGCGCGTGATCGGCATCAATCCCGTATCCGACAGGCCGGGCGAGCGGGAGCCGGAGGACGCCCGGATCAGGCCGGCTCGTCGAGGCGCCGCAGCTGCTCGGCGGTGAGGACCACCTCGTCGGCGGCGAGCGCCTCGTCCAGCTGGGCGATGGTGCTCACGCCGACGATCGGCGCGGCCGGCGGGTCACCGGCGGCCAGCCAGGCCAGCACCACCTGGTTGCGGGTGACGCCCAGTTCGTCGGCGACCTCGGCCAGCACCGCGAGGCGCCGGGCCGTGCCCGGGTGGTCGTACGCCTCGGGCAGCGGGCGGTCGGCCCGGGTGTAGCCGCCGTTGATCAACGGCGTGTAGACCCAGAGGTCCAGCCCCTCCTCGCGGGCGTAGTCGGCGGCCTCGGGCGAGAGCAGCTGGTGCCCCGAGTCGGGCAGCCTCGCGCCCGGGCGCGGCTGGACGTACGAATGGCGCAGCTGCAGGGCGGTGTAGCCGGCGATGCCACGGTCGGCGGCGAGGCGGCGCGCCCGCTCGACCCGCCAGGCGGCGTGGTTGGACGCGCCGAGCCGGTCGACCAGCCCCGCGGTGACCAGCTCGCCGAGCGTCTCGACGGTCTCCGCCAGCGGTACCGTCCGGTCCTCCGCGTGCGTCCAGTACAGGTCGATCCGGTCGGTGCCGAGCCGTTTGAGGCTCAGCCGGATGGCGTCGCGGATCGCGTCGGCGGAGAGCCCCTCCGCCGACTCGGGCCACTCGCCGGCCCGCACCGGCTGGTGCCGTACCTTCGTGGCGATCCGCACCCGGTCCCGTACGCCCGGCCGCCGGGCCAGCCAGCGCCCGATCACCTCCTCGCTCTGCCCGCCGACGCCGCTGGGGTCGGCCCAGAACGAGTAGCAGTTGGCGGTGTCGATCCAGCTGCCGCCCGCGTCGACGAAGCGGTCCAGCAGCGCCAGCGAGGTCTCCTCGTCGACCCGGGTGCCGAAGTACATCGCGCCGAGGACCATGCGCCGACTCGTCATCCGCGTTCTCCCTTCCAGTCCGGTGACCATCCACTGTGCTGGTTAGAGCGCACTCGAAGTCAATACCCGCCTATGCGGTCCGGCGGTGACGAGGGCCGACGGCGGTGCGGGCGGCGACGACGAGGGGCGCGTAAGTTTCTTTCAACTCGACTAGGGTCTACGGCGTTTCCCACCGGATTCTTCTCTCACGGGGTGTACGGATGCGACACGGTGACGACCTTCCCCGCCCGGCGGCCCGCCGGGCGTTCCTCCTCGGCGCCGCCACGGCCGGTACCGCCGGTCTCGGCGCGGCCGTCGGCGCCTGGGGCGGCGCCAGCCCCGCCCTGGCGGCCGGCGCGGGCGACGATCCGTACTCGGTGGACGTGGTCACGAAGGGCGCCGACCCGACCGGCGCCACCCCGAGCGACGCCGCCTTCCGGGCGGCGGCGGCCGAGGTGCTGGCGTCGTTCCAGCCGGGGCCGATCTCCGGGGCGATCCCGAAGCGGGTGCTGCTCATCCCGCCGGGCAACTACCTGCTGACGCAGCCGGACTCGCTGCTGCCCAACGTCGACGGTACGACCGGCGGCGGTGTGGTCGACGGCATCGCCGTCACCGGGTACGGCAAGCGCCTCTCCCGGATCGTCTACTCCCCCACCCAGAACGACACCACGCTCTGGACCAACAACCAGCGCTACAAGAACGTGCGCGTCTCGGGGCTCACCTTCACCAGCACCAACGCGACCTCCAGCTTCAACTACGCGTACTCGTCGGCCACGCACGGGGTGCAGGACACCTGGTACACCGACGTGGAGTGGCGCGGGTCGTGGAAGCGCGGCATCGGCCTGGACGGGCCGTCGCCCGCCTCCAACCTCAACAGCGAGATGGGCTGGGACCACTGCCAGGTCGGCGGCAGCTACTCCGACGGCTTCCTGGTGATGGGGATGAGCCCCAGCGTCTCCCAGCAGGACCAGTTCCTCAACTACTGGTTCCGGGACTGCAAGATCGAGTTTCAGTCCGGGGTGTTCGTGAAGAACAAGCGTGGCGGCTCGATGAACTTCGTCGGCGGCTCGTACATCCTCACCGACACCGCGTCGAACGGCACGTTCTTCCAGCTCGCCGCGGACGCCACCAGCCGCAACGACTCCGTCATGCGGCTCTACGCCCAGGGCATCCGGTTCGAACTGCGCGGCACCGGCCACAAGGTGATCGACTCGAACTGGTACAAGGGGCACGTCACCTTCGTCTCCTGCGACGACTCCGCCCACTCGTTCCAGAGCTGGGCACCGGGCGCGCTGACGCACGCGTACGCCTTCAACGCCAACGGGTCGCGCGGGCCCATGGTCCGCTACGTCGACTGCGACCTGATGGGCTATCACCGGGTCACCACCGCCTCCGCCGCGCAGACCGCCGGCAAGCTGCTCTACGACGGCTGCCGGTTCATGAACCAGACCGGCGGCGCCGGCACCGCCTCCGGCTTCCTGCGCTGGACCGGTGGGGTGACCCCGCGGTACGAACTGCGCGACTGCCTCGCCAACGCCAGCTACCTGGCCGACGTCAGGAACCCCTGACCGGCCTGGCGGAAGCGGGAAGCTACTTTCCGTCCGCCTTCGCGCGCAGGCCGGCGAGGAGCAGCTCCAGGCCGTACGCGAAGTGCTCCTCGGGGTGCGGCGCCGGGATGTGGTCGAGCGCGGCGAGCAGGTTCGGGTGGCGCCCCGGGTCGAGCGCGCCGGCCAGCCGCGCGACGGCTGGCCCGCCCCCGTCCGGCAGCCGCGCGGCGGCCTGCTCCTCGATGGTGTGCCCGACCACGTAGTACGTGAGGGTGTCCACCGCCCACGTGGCGTCGCGCGCGCTCAGGCCGGCGCCGCGCAGGATGCCGATCGCGGCCTCCCCGTAGGCGAGCGCGTTCGGCTCGGGAAAGAAGGTGCCCGCGAAGATCCGGGCGCCGTCGCGGCGGGAGAGCAGCGCGCGGCGCAGCCGCCGGGCCAGCTCGGCGAGGCGCTCGGGCCAGGGCCGGACCGGGTCGAGCCCGTCGGCCACGCCGGCCAGCATCGCCTCCGCCATCGCCTCCAGCAGCGCCTGTTTGCTGGCGAAGTGCCAGTACGTCGCGCCGTTCTGCACGCCGAGCGCGCTGGCGAGCCGGCGCATGGTGAGCTGCTCGATCCCGACCTCGTCGAGCAGGTCGAGGGCCCGGGCGAGCACCTGGTCGCGGGTGAGCCGCATTCGTACCCCTCGCAAATCCCGCTCGTAAATCGCGTTGACCTCGCCCACCATCGTGCCGCAAACTTCAACAGCGTTAAAGTTCAACACCGTTGAAGTACCCGTACCGAGGGGAGGCCCGATGCTGATCCGCAACACGCCGTGACCCGCCGCCGCGCACCGGCACCCGCCGGCACGCGGCCTCCCGGTTCCGCGGCGAGAGAGAGGCGAGAGAGATGCGCGTGGTCAGGTTCCATCGGTACGGCGGTCCGGAGGTGCTCCGGATCGACGAGACGCCCCGACCCGTGCCGGGCGAGGGCGAGCTGCTGATCGAGGTGAGCCTCGCCGGGGTCACGCTCCCGGTGGTACGACTGACCCACGGCGACGGGACCGGCGGAGGCGTACCGCTGCCGTACGCGCCGGGCGGCGAGGTGGTCGGCCGGGTGCGCGCCGTCGGCCCCGGGGTCACCGGCTGGCGGGTCGGGCAGCGGGCCGCCGGGCTCGCCTTCTCCGGCGCGTACGCCGAGTTCGTCGCGGTGCCCGCGGCGATGCTGGCCGCCGTGCCGGACGGCGTCGCCGACGCGGCGGCGCTCGGGCTGGTACGCGGCGGCCAGGTGGCGCTCGGCGCGCTGCGCGCGGGGCGGCTCGAACCCGGCGAGAGCGTGCTGGTCACCGGCGCGGCCGGCGGCGTCGGCCACCTGGCCGTGCAGCTCGCCCGGGCGCTCGGCGCGGGTCGGGTGGTCGCCGCGACCGGTACGCCGGGCAAGGCCGACTTCCTGCGCGGCCTCGGCGTGGACGAGCTGGTCGACTACGGCGACCCGGACGGCGACTGGGGCGACCCGGTCGACGTGGTGCTCGACGGCGTCGGCGGCGACGTACAGGAGCGCGGGCTGCGGGCGCTGCGATCGCTGGGCCGGCTGGTCGACTACAACGGTGTCGGCGGGCCAATCGACAGCAACCAGCTTCGCATGCGGGGCCAGTCCCTGGTCGGCTTCGCGATGGCCCACCTGGTCGGTCAGCGGCCCGAGGTCTACGAGCGCCACCGGCGGGAGCTCTGGCAGTTCGCGATCGACGGGGCGGTTCGCCCGGCCGTCCACGCGACGCTGCCGCTCGACGGCGCCGCCGAGGCGCACCGGATCGTCGAGTCCCGCGCCAACCTCGGCAAGGTTGTCCTCGACCTCACCCGGTGAGCGTGGTCCTCGACCCCACCCGGTGACCCGGGGGTCAGGCCGACCCGCGGGCGGGCGTGTCCGCGCCCGCCGACCGGCAGCAGGCGTCGACGCAGCCCGGCCCGCAGCCGCACCCGCCCGCCTCCCCGTCGCCGACGGCGGGGACGGCGCAGTCGTCGCAGTGCTCGCCGCGCCAGGCCGCGACCCCCTCGCGGAGGGCGACGGCGGCGATGACCAGACCGGCGACCGTGTCCGCCCAGGACCAGCCGAGCGCGGCGTTGAGCACGAGGCCGACCAGCAGGATCGCGGAGAGGTACGTGCAGAGCAGCGTCTGGGTGGAGTCGGCGACCACGGTGGCCGAGCCGAGTTCCCGCCCGGTGCGGCGCTTGGCGCGGACCAGCAGCGGCATCACCACCACGGACGCGACGGCGATCCCGATCCCGGCCGGCGACGGCTCGGCCTCGCCCCGGCCGAGCAGCGACCGGACGGCGTCCACGCCGATCCAGGCCGCCAGGGCGAAGAACGACAGCGCGATCAGCCGCAGCGCGCGCCGCTCCCGGGCCTCGGGGACCCGGGACCGGAACTGCCAGATCACCACCAGGGCGGAGGAGACCTCGATGAAGGAGTCGAGGCCGAAGCCGAGCAGCGCGGTCGAGGAGGCCGCGGCGCCGGCCGCCACGGCGACGACGCCTTCGAGCAGGTTGTATCCGGCGGTGACGTACGCCAGCCGCAGGCTGCGCCGGTTGAGCGAGGCGCGCCGCCCCGGGCTCAGGGCCGGCGGCGCGGTACTCACCGGGCCGCCCCCGCCGGTGCGACGGCGGCATCGTCCGGGCGCAGCGCGACGGCCGCATCGCCCGGGTGCAGCGCGACGGCGGCGCCGGTCGCGGCCAGGACCGCCTCGGCGGCCTGGAGCAGCTCCATCAGCTCGGGCCGGGTCAGCGCGTAGAACGACTGCCGGCCCTGGACGCGGTAGTCGACCAGGCCGCAGTCCCGCAGGCAGGCGAGGTGCTTGGAGACCGTCGACTGGGCCAGGCCGAGTTCGCCGGTCAGGTCCACCACCCGCGCCTCGCCGGCCACGAGCCGCCGCACGATCCGCAGCCGGGTCTCGTCCGCCAGCGACCGGAACAGCGCGACGGCCGGCGTCATCCCGGCCGCGATGTTCGCGGTCACACACTCCCCACCATTCATCGCCATGACGCGATGATAACCGTATTCGGCGATGGTTCTCCGGTTCTCGTAGGATCCCTAGGATGCGGCAGCCGGTGATCTTCGATCTCTTCCACACCCTCGTGCACGGCGCCGACGGCGCCCGCGACCGGGTGGTCGGCGAGATGGCGCGCGTGGTCGGGGTGGACCCGGCCGCCACGCTCGACGTACTCGACGCGCTGCGGGCCGACGGGCACCCGCTGGCCCTGGTCAGCAACGCCACGTCGGACACCGCCGAGGCATGGCCGGATGGCCCGCTCGCCCGTCGCTTCGACGTCGCGGTCTTCTCCTGCGAGGTCGGACTGGCCAAGCCGGACCCGGCGATCTACCGCGCCGCCGCCGACCGGTTGGGCGCCGACCCGGCCGGGTGCGTCTTCGTCGGCGACGGTGCGGACGGCGAACTCGCCGGCGCGGCGGACGCGTACCCCAACCCGGTAGCCGGCGCGCGACCCTGACCGGCGGCACGGCGCCGTCGCCTCAGCGCTTCCAGAACTGCCGGGCGGCGTACCCCTCACGCCGGAGCCAGTGCTCCGTGTAGACGATGCGCTCCGGCTCCACCACCACGAGGGTGTCGCGGGGCGGCTCGGTCAGCGGCCGGCCCCGCTCGGCGTGCTCGTTCTCCCAGCGGAAGGCCGCCCAGTAGTGCGCCCGGTCCGGGTGGTCGGGAGGCAGCACGCGGGCCTCGCCGAAGAGCTGCGCGCCCCGGCTGCTGGCGAGGCTCACGAGCGGGGCGAAGACGCCGACCGAGACGCGCGGGTCGGCGGCGATGTTGCGCAGCTTGGGCGAGCGGGGCGCGGCCGTGAACATGACGGCGAGATCCAGCGGGTAGTAGCGCACCGGCGTGGCCAGCGGTCCGTCGGGTCCGGCGGTGGCGAGCACGCACATGTTCTGCGTGGAGAGCAGGTTGCGGATGCGCTCTTCGAGCCGTTCCCGGGGCAGCCGCCGGGTGGGCGCGGGCTCGGCCAGCCACGGGTTGGTCAGCGGCATGCGGTCCCCGTCGGTCGGGAGCCTCGGGCCGGGAGGCCGGACATGATCATGGGGGCGATCCTAGTGCGGGCCCCCCGCGGCCCGCCTCGTCGACCTAGGGCAAATCGTGGTGATTGGAAATTGGCAAGCAGGGATTTGCCCTAGACGGCCAGGTCAGGAGTCTCCCGCCGCGCTGGCCGGCGGGTTCAACCTCGCCGCCGTGCTGGCCGGAAAAGTAAGTCGCTCTTCTCTCTCCACATCTTCGATGGTGTGATCACAACGAATTCGATGTGGAGAGAAAAGAGCGAACCACTTTCGCCAGGATCACCCTATGTGTCTGCGCGGAGCGGGTCGGCCGCAGCTCCTGGTAAGTGGATGCTCGCGAACCGGCCAGTGCCGCCGACCGGCCGCGCGGGACAGGGTCAGGGCAGCTCGTAGACGGCCATCCGGCCGGCGTCGTACCGGAGCGTGGCGAGCGTACGCAGCTCCGGCGACTCCGCGCCGATCGTGCGGTCGACGACGAGCCAGCGCACGCCGTCGCGGTCGCGCAGTTCCCGCAGCCCGTCGGCGGTCGGCTCGGTGAACGCCGCGTCGTTGCGCCGGAGCAGGTCCTGGTCCCAGAACGGGGTGTACGACCCCTGCGCGGCGACCCGGGGCGCGAACCCCCAACCCTCGACCAGCACCCGGCGCTCGCTGTAGGCGCTGAGCCAGAACGAACGGGCGTCGCACCAGCCGCGGATCACCTGGAGGCAGTGCACGTTGGTGGCGACCACGTCCCTCGGCGAGCTGTGGTCCCGGGTCCAGCGGGCCGCCTCGATCCGCGAGCGCGGCATCGGCACGTTGGCGTACGCGCCGCCGTTGGGCGACTGCACCGACTTGTACATGTCCATCACCAGGCCGGGCGCGCCGACGACCAGCACCGCGGTCAGCGCCGCCAGGCCGCCCCGCCCGGCGAGGGCCGGTACGGCGCGCCGGGCCGGTCGCCACAGCGCGGCGGCGAGCAGGCCGACCGCCAGCAGCCCGGCCGACCACCGCAGCAGCGGTACCAGCGGGTCGAACGCGGTCACCACCTGCGGCGACGGGCCCGCGTACCGGATCTGGATCATCGTGAGCACGACGCCGAGCGCGAGGGCCAGCCCGCCCAGCCAGGCCTTCTCCCGGGCGTCGAGCCGGGCCCGCTCGAAGACCAGCGCGTACCCCCAGGCGGAGATCACCACGGCGAAGGCGAAGCCGGTCCGGGTGAAGTACTGGTTGCCGCCGCCGGGCTGCGCCAGCACCAGGTAGAACCCGGGACCGGCGACGGCGCCCGCGAGCAGGAAGAGCTGGGACGGGTCGAGCCGGCCCCGGCGCAGCCGCAGCAGCGGCACCACCCCGGCGACCCGGAGCTGCATGTTGATCAGGAAGGCGGCGACCACCCCGAGGACGACCAGCGGCTGCACCCAGTCGGGCCGGTCGGCCGGCCGCGCCCAGTACGGCTCCAGGCCGCTCAGCCAGCCCGTCTCCACCCCGTACGCCTGGAAGCGGAAGAGCACCACGGTGGCGAAGAGTTGGGCGGCGCCCGCGACGAGGCCGGCGCCGACCACCGGCCACGGGATGCGGCGCCGGGCGACCAGCAGGACCAGCGCGGTGAGCGCCAACGCGGCGGCGACGACCGGTACGGAACTCGCCTTGGCCCCGCTGGAGGCGAACATCAGCAGCGTGGCGAGGACGAACGCGCCGGGCAACCCCATCGGCGGCACCGGCCGGTCGGGCCGGCGGTCGACCAGCTCCACGAGCGGCACGATCAGGGCGATCAACAGCACCCAGCTGTAGATCATCGACATGCCGTGCCAGATCACGAACGACGCCTGGGTGCCGAACGGCATGGAGACCGGGTGGGTGTAGTTCGTCTCGCCGATCACGAAGAAGAGGGCGGCGGCCCCGGCGCCCACGTACGGCCGGCCGCTGACCCGCCAGCCCAGTACGGCGGTGAGCAGGATCGCCCCGGCGCAGAGCCCCGGTACGGCCAGCCGCAGCGCCACCACGGTCAGGTCCACGTGCCCGATCAGGCTGATCGCCGCCATGTGCACGTACCCGAACCAGTGGTAGTACAGCGGCTCGCCCGCGACCTGGGGCACGTGGATCGGGAACTGGTGCTTCGCCTCCCCGGCCAGCGACAGCTGGTACGCGAGGTCCAGGTACTGCCGGGTGCCCTCCGAGGTGGGCAGGACCGGGTTGCGCTCCAGGAACGTGTAGGAGAGGTAGGTGGTGAAGAAGGCGACGGCGCCCGCCACCGACCAGGACCAGCCGACGGGCGCCGTCCGGGCGTAGTCGCGGACCAGCCAGTGCCGGCGCAGCCGGGGTACGGCCGCGAAGGGCACGACGACCGCCAGCGGCCAGAGCCAGAGCCAGTCGCGCAGGTCGAGCAGCGCGGCGAGGGTCCAGGCCGGCAGCTCCAGCGCCAGGCCGACGGCGGTGCCCAGGACGACGTCCTCCACCAGGGTGTGCGGCCGGCCGCGCAGCGCCCGGTAGACCAGCGTGCCGGGGAGCAGCAACGCGAGCAGGACGTACCCGGCGTAGCGGGCCACGTCGAGCGGCGAGGTGCCGGCGGCGACCAGCACCGCGGCGAAGTAGCCGACCCCGGCGACCAGCGGCAGCCAGCGCCGCGGCGCCGACGGCGGGGTACGGCCCGGCGCGGACGCCGCCGTGGCGTCCGCACGGGTCAGGGCGCTCATCCGGCGCGTCCCGGCCGGGCCGCCGTCTCGGCGAGGTCGTCCTCGTCGCCGGCCGTCCGGGCCGGCAGGGGCGCCGTCAACCGGGCGAGCCCGGCGGGCGCCGGCTCGGCGCTCTCCGGGGCCGGCCGGGCACCCGGCTGGGGGTCGGCCGGCCGGGCTGCCGGCTCCGAATCGACCGGCTGCGGGTCGAGCGGCTGCGGGTCGAGCGGCTCCAGGTCGGCGGTGTCGGAGCCGACGAAGTAGCTCGGCCGGTCCTGGACCGCCACGTAGATCCGGGCCACGTACTCGCCGAGCAGGCCCAAGCAGAGCAGTTGCACCGCGCCGAGGAAGAGAATCGCCACGTAGAGCGACGCCCAGCCGGCGACGGTCGAGTCGAGCAGGTACGCCACGAACGCGACCACGAGCAGCACCGTGCAGAGCAGCATCCCGCCCGCGCCGAGCCAGGTGGCCACCCGCAGCGGCGCGGCCGAGAAGCTGGTGATGCTGTCCACCGCCAGCCGCAGCATCCGCGACAGCGAGTACTTGGTGCGGCCGGCCGCGCGCTCCTCGCGTACGTAGTGCACCTCGCCGCTCGGGAAGCCGAGCCAGGGCACCACCAGCCGCAGCACCGGCCGCCGCTCGGGCAGCTCCCGCAGCGCCTCCACGGTGGCCCGGCTGAGCAGCCGGAAGTCCCCCGCGTGCGCCGGGATGCTGTTGCCGACGAGCCGGCGCACCACCCGGTAGTAGCCCCCGGCGGTCCAGCGCTTGAACGACGTGTCGGTGGAGCGGTCGGCGCGTACGCCGTAGACGATGTCGAGCCCGTCGGCGCGGGCCAGCCGCAGCATCTCGACCACGGTCTCCGGCGGGTCCTGCAGGTCGGCGTCGAGGCTGGCCACGTACGCGCCCCGGGCCCGGAACAGGCCGGCGGTGAGCGCGGCCTGGTGGCCGCTGTTGCGCCGGAGCCGGATCACCCGCAGCTGCGGCCAGGAGCGGCGCAGTCCGGCGAGGACGGCCGGGGTGTTGTCCACGCTGCCGTCGTCGACGGCGACCACCTCGTACGGTTCCGCGAGGCCGTCGAGGACGCCGCGCAGCCGTGGGGCGAAGAGCGGCAGCACGCTCTCCTCGTTGAACATCGGCACCACGACGGAGAGCACCGGCTCCGGTTGTGCCACGCCCCGGCACCTTCCCTTCGGTTGGACCTGCGGACAGCCGAACGCTACCAGTCGCCGATCGTGACGGCGGTCACGCCCGCCGGCCCCCGGCACGTACCAGGTGGAGGCTCATCCGCCGCAGGAGGTGGCGGGCAGCCCGGCCACCGGCACCGGGGCGTGTCCGGGCGCCGCCGCCCGGCCGGCCAGCACGTCGGCCAGCGCCGACATCGCGGCGGCGGTCGACGAGTACGTCGCCAGCAGCACCTTCGAGTTGGCCTTGGCGAGCAGGTCCGGGGTGTCCATGCCGACCGTCACGGCCGCGTCGGAGCGCAGGTCGGAGGCGCCGTCGCCGTACCCGACCAGGTGCACCACGGTGCCGCCGCTGGCGACCACCTTGACCCCGGCCGCGCGCAGCGCGTCGCTGAGCAGGGCGCGGGTCCGGTCCCGGCCGCCCGAGGCGGTGACGGTGACCGCGCCCCGCACCAGCGGTCCGCCGCAGTCGCCGCGCAGCTGGGTGACGGCCGCGGCGGCCACCTTGCGGGCCGCCTCCTGGTGCGGCTTGCTCGCCAGCGTCGACATCGGCGGGGCGGTGCGGCCGGCCAGCCGGAACTTCAGCGTCAGCACCCGGGTGACCGCGTCGACCAGCCGGGCCCGGGGCAGCGAGCCGTCGCGCAGCGCGGCCAGCACCCCGTCGTACGCCTGGCCGATGTTCGGCGGCATCAGCAGCAGGTCGTTGCCGGCGTTGAGCGCCCGGACCGCCGCCTCCCCCGCCGGCCAGCGCTTGGCCGGCGCCATGTTCATCCCGTCGGTGACGATCACGCCGGTGAAGCCGAGCTGGTTGCGGAGCAGGTCGGTGAGGACCTTGTGGGAGAAGGTGGCCGGGGTGCCCGGGTCGATGGCGCGGGTGTCGAGGTGGCCGGACATCACCAGCCAGGCGCCGGCGGCGATGCCGCCGGTGAACGGGGGCAGGTCGCCGGAGTCCAGGGCGGCCCGGTCCTGGCCGAGCACCGGCAGCTCGGCGTGCGAGTCCCCGGTGGTGTGGCCGTGCCCGGGGAAGTGCTTCAGGGTCGCCGCGACGCCCGCGCCCTGCAGGCCGCGGACCGCGCCGGCGACCTGGGCCGCCACGGCCTTGGGGTCGGCACCGTACGAGCGCGAGCCGATCACCTCGCTGTGCGCCCCGAGTACGTCCGCGTCCGGCGCGAAGTCCACGTTGAGGCCGAGCGCGGCCAGCTCGGTACCGGCCGCCTGCCAGGCCCGCTCGGTCAGGGCCGGGTCACCGGCCGCGCCGAAGGCCATCCCGCTGGGCAGTTGGGTGACGCCGGTCTTGATCCGGGTGACGACGCCGTACTCCTGGTCGGTGCCGATCAGCATCGGTACCTTGCCGGCGGCGAGCTTCGCGGCGGCGGTCTGCAACCCGGTGGTGAGGTCCCGCACCTGCTTCGGGCTGTCGACGTTGGTGGTCTCCTGGTTGCCGCCGGTCGGGTCGTCGGCGGAGAAGCCGACCAGGATGAGCCCGCCCAGCCGGTACTTGGCGATGATCTCGGCGGGGGTGTCCACTCCGGCGAGGGCCCGGTTCCCGGCCGCCGAACCGGCCGAGACCTTCGTGGCCGAGCTGCCGTAGGCGTACGGCATCAGCACCTGGCCGACCAGGTCCTCGTCGCTGAGGGTGCGGACCAGCTCGGCCGCCTGGGCGGCGGGATCCGGCCCGGCGCTCGGGCTGGCGGTGGGGCTGCGGGTCGGCGTCGGTACGGCCGACGGCCGCTCCGCCCCGGCCGTACCCCCGCCGCAGCCGGAGACGATCAGCGTGGCGAGTACGGCGAGCGTGACGGTGGGCCGTCGAGGGAGGAACGACACGGCGACCATCCCACCAGCCGAGCCGATCTGAGGCAACTTGACCCCACCGGTACCGGTTGGCGGGGAAGCGCCCGCCAGCGGCGGCTACCCGACCTGGGTGAGCAGGGTCACCGGGGCGCCGTCGCCCGCGTACCGGTACGGCTCCAGCTCGGCGTCCCAGGCCGTACCGAGCGCCTTGTCGAGCGCGTGCGCGAGCGCCTCCGGGCCCCGGGCCGACGCCATGATCGCGCGGAGCCGGTCCTCGCCGAGCTGGATGTCCCCGGCGGCGCCGGTCGCGGCGCGGAAGAGCCCCCGGCCGGGGACGTACATGAACCGCTCGCCGTCCGCGCCGGGGCTGGGCTCCTCCGTGATCTCGAAACGGATCATGGGCCACTGCCGGAGGGCAGCAGCCAGCTCGGCGCCGGTCCCCGGGCGACCGGTCCACCCGCACTCGGCGCGCCGCGCGCCCGGATCGACGGGCTGGGCCGTCCAGTGCAGGTTGACCGGCACGGTGAGGACGCGCGCGATCGCCCACTCGACGTGCGGGCACACGGCGAGCGGGGTCGAGTGGACGTATACGACGCCACGCGTTGGCACGGTGACCTCCCGGGGAGCGAGGTGCGTCTTCCCCTACGACCTCGTTCACCAGTCGGTGCTGCAACACATGATGACTTGTGTGACGGACGGTACGCCAGGGAATCGGAAATTTGGCACCGGGGAATACCCATACCGGTGGCCCGGGTTGGGCTACACGTCGGCCGCCGTGGCTGTGCAGCCACAACGGTCGTGTAGAGTTCAGTCGGCGGGTTCTGTCGCCGTGCACACCCCCTCCGGTGGTCCTGGGTCTCCGGCCCGACGGCCTCCAGACCCACACCGGCGGTACCGCCGCCGGGCCCCTGGACTTCCCTGTCCTCCCGTACGTCTTGCAAGGAGTACTCCCGTGGCGAGCAACACCTCCAAGACCGCGCGCGCGTCCGTCCGCGCCGGCCAGGCCGGCCAGGGTGGAGCCCTGAGCGTGCTCGGTGAGTTCAAGTACGTCATCCCGCTCAACGGCGGCAAGCACGCCTACGTGCGCAACCTGGTCAACGGCAAGACCGCGCACCTGCGTACCGACTCCGACGCGTTCGTGGAGGAGATCCGGGCGCTGGCCGGCGCCGGCCACGCCGCCAAGATCCGCGCCGAGCTGAACGGGCTCGCGGCCGCGTACCCGGCCCACGGCTGGGACCTGACCGAGAAGCGCCTCGTCGAGGCCGGCGTCTTCGAGGCCTGAGCCTCCGGGAGGCACGGCCTCCCGACAGGCACGTTCCTCCGGCAGGCCCCGGCCCCCGAGGCCGTGGACCTCGCGAACGGAGCACATTCGCGGGCGGTCCCGCCCGCGACCACGTGGAACGCGCCCCGGCGCGCGGAGCGATCTCCGCACGCCGGGGCGCTTTCGCGTGCCGCCCCGTCGCCGGGCCGCGCCGCCCGGCACCCGGCCGGCCATTCGGGGCCGGTCGCCCGGCCGGCCTCGCGGTTGGTCGAGTTCGAGTCCCCACGTACCTTTGATCAACTTGCGGGCGGCGTGTCGTTGATCACCGGAACGCCCGGTTGCGAGTACCCGTACCCTCGCTCTGGCCACCTCGGCGCGCCCGCGCGCGTCACCATTGGTGGTCCGGGCGGGGCCGCCGCCCGATGACGACCGTCCGGGAGTATGCGCGTTGACCGACCTCACCACCCTCGAGCAGGAGATCGCCGTCGAGCAGCGGCACCTCGACCGGGTCTACGCGCGGCTGGAACAGCTCCGCGAGGCCGCGGCGCGGGCCGAGCGCGACGGCTACCGGCTGGCCCGGGTGGGCAACTTCGGCGCGCTGGTGGAGCGGGACGCGATGGTCTTCCACGCCGCCCGGCGCCGGCACGCGCTAGACGCCGAGCACGAGGGACTGGTCTTCGGCCGGCTCGACCTGCGCGACGGTTCGGTGCTGCACGTGGGGCGGCTGGGCGTACGCGGCGAGCAGGCCGAGCCGCTGGTGATCGACTGGCGGGCACCGGCGGCCGCCGCCTTCTACCAGGCCACCGCCGCCGAGCCGCGCGGCGTCATCCGGCGCCGGATGATCCAGTCCAGTGGTGAGCGGGTCACCCGGATCGAGGACGACCTGCTCGACCCGGGCGCGGCGCCGCCCGGCATGCGCGTGGTCGGCGACGGCGCCCTGCTCGCCACCCTCTCGCGGGCGACCGGACGCGGCATGCGCGACATCGTCGCCACCATCCAGCGCGAGCAGGACCAGGCCATCCGCTCCCCCGGCTCCGGCGTGACGATCGTCTCCGGCGGCCCCGGTACCGGCAAGACGGCGGTCGCCCTGCACCGCGCCGCGTACCTGCTCTACTCCGACCGCAACCGCTACGCCGGCGGCGGGGTGCTGGTGGTCGGCCCGTCCACGGTCTTCGTCGAGTACATCGCCTCGGTCCTCCCCTCGCTCGGCGAGGACGCGGCGACGCTGCACTCGCTCGGCACGCTCGTGCCCGGCTTCACGGCGACCCGTACCGACCCGACGGCCGTCGCCGCCGTGAAGGGTTCGCTGCGGATGCGGCGGGTGCTGGAGCGGGCGGTACGCGACGCGGTCCCGGACAGCCCACCGGAGCTGCGCCTGCTCTACCGGGGCGAGCTGCTCCGGCTCACCACCGCCGAGCTGGACGCCATCCGGACCCGGGCCCTGCCGCGCGGCGCCCGGCGCAACGAGGTACGCCGCGCCGGCATCGACGGGCTCTTCGACGCGCTCTGGGAGCAGGCGCAGCGGCTGCGCGTCGGCCGCCTGCCCGACCAGCGCACGTTCGAGGACGAGCTCGCCGAGCGCACCGACTTCCGGGACTTCATCAAGGCCTGGTGGCCCCGCCTGCACCCCCGGCACGTGCTCGGCTGGCTGGCCCGGCCGGAGCGGCTGCGGGCGTACGCGACCGGGATCCTGAGCGGCGCCGAGATCCGGGCGCTGGAGCGGTCGTACCGGACGCTGGCCGAGGAGGGGCTGACCATCGCGGACGTGGCGCTCCTGGACGAGTTGGACGAGCTGCTCGGCCGCCCGCCGCGCCCGGCCCGGCCGAAGCGGGACCCGTTCCAGGCGGCCGGCGGGGTGCGCGAGCTGAGCACGTACGCCGACCGGGAGCGGGCCGCCCGCGCCGCCGCCCGGGAACGCCCGGAGGACTACCGCGAGTACGCCCACGTGGTGGTCGACGAGTCGCAGGACGTCTCGCCGATGCAGTGGCGGATGCTCGGCCGCCGGGGCCGGCTCGCCTCCTGGACCGTGGTCGGCGACCCGGCCCAGACGGCGTGGACCGGCGACCCGGAGGAGCTGGTGCGCGCCCGCGACAAGGCGCTGGGCCGCCGCCAGCGGCACTCGTTCACCCTCACCACGAACTACCGGAACTCGGCCGAGATCTTCGAGGTGGCGGCGGCGGTGATCCGCGAGGTCTATCCCGACCTGGAGCTGCCCCGGGCGGTCCGGACCACGGGAGTGGCGCCGGTGGCCCGGACCGTACCGGGCGGGCGGTTGCCGGCGGCGGTCGTCGAGTCGGTGACCGCGCTGCTGGAGGAGGTCGAGGGGACGGTCGGCGTGATCACGCCGGTGCCCCGGCGGGACGAGGTCGCCGGCTGGCTGGCGGGCGTCGAGGGCGGCGGCCGGCTCCAGGTGGTGACCAGCCTCCAGGCCAAGGGCATGGAGTACGACGGTGTGGTGCTGGTCGCGCCCGAGGAGATCCGGGCCGACGCCGAGTCGGGCGTACGGACGCTCTACGTCGCGCTCTCCCGCGCCACCCAGCGCCTCATCACGATCGACGCCTCCGCGATCTAGGGCAAATCCTCGTGGATTGATCTCCAATCACCGGGATTTGCCCTAGATCGACGGGGTCGGGGGGTGGACGGAGGCGAGGTCAGGGACGGCGGACGGCCGTCACGGTGTACGGGGTGGTCGGCGTGGGAGTGGTGGTGAACCGGGCGTTCGGCAGGTAGAGGCGCTTGCCGTACGCGGCCACAGTGGTGGGTACGTCGAAGCCGGCCGAGGTGAGCCGCTCGACCAGCCGGCCGCTGCTCCCGCTCCGGTCCAACCGGACCACGGCGACCGTGTTGAGCCGGTTCTGCACCACGTAGAGCGTGTGCCCGTCGAGGAGCAGGCCGTCCCCGTTGGTGAGCAGTTCGCCGCCGAGGTCGACGGTACGGGTGACCCCGGTGGCCGGGTCGACGCGGAAGAGCAGCCCGGTACCGGACTGCACGATCAGCAGCGCCCTGCCGTCGGGCGTACGGGCGATGCCGTTGGCGTTGATGCCGGTGCCGTAGACGATGTCACCGGTCAACGGCAGCCGTACCACGCCGTCCGGGGCGGGCAGCGCACCCCGGCGACCCAGCGGCAGCCGGTACAGCACCGGGTTGGTGGAGTCGGTGAACCAGGCCGAGTCCGGGGTGAGCACCACGTCGTTGACGAAGCTGGGACCCGTGGCGAACGGGTAGCTGGCGAGCGTGGCACCGGTGCGGGCGTCCAGGACCCGGCCGTCGCCGCCGGCGCCGCCGGCCACGAAGAGCCGGCCGCGCTGGTCGATCTTCAACCCGAGGGAGGGGGTGCCCGGGCCAGAGTTGATGACGGTACCGGCACCGGTGACCAGGTTCGCGCGGTAGATCGCGCCGGTCGCGCGGGAGCCGAAGTAGGCGTAGGGGGCGGAGCCGATGGCGATCCCCTCGGGCTGGAACCCGTCGGGCAGCGCGAAGGTCCACGGCAGCGGCGCCGTACCGTGCTTCGCGGAACCGGCCGCGACCAGCGCGTACGCCGGAGCGGGCGGGGTCGCGGCCGACGCGGCGGCGGCGTCGGCGGGTACGGTCAGCAGCCCCGCGGCGACCGCCAGCGTGACGGTCGACGGGACGGCGGGGATTCGTCGGTGCGGCATGGGTGAACTCCTTCGAGGCGTCCGAGCCGGCGAGTATCCAACTATGTCACTGTCTCGCGCCGCCCGCCCGTCGCGGGCCGGGGAGCGCCACCGGGTGCGCCGAGCGGCGCGACAGGGCAGCGCGACCGGGTGTGCCGAGCAGCGCGGCCAGGTGTGCCGAGCGGCGCGGCCAGGTGCGGCGCTCGGCACGGCCGCGCCCTCGCCGGGGCGCCCGCGGAACCCCCGACAGTTGCATACATAGCGATGTGAGCATAGATTGGACCGGGCGCGGACCCGCGACGGAAGGTGTGTTGGTGGGAATCGGACACGGCCACGGTGGTCACGGGGCTCACGCGGCCGGGCGGCACCGGGGCCGCCTCTGGGTGGCGTTCGCGCTGCTCGGCACCCTCATGCTGGTCGAGGCGGGCACCGCTCTGGCGACCGGTTCACTGGCCCTGCTCTCCGACGCCGGCCACATGTTCACCGACGTACTCGGCATCGGCATGGCGCTCGCGGCGATCACCGCGGCGCGGCGCGCGGCGGGCGACCCGCAGCGCACCTTCGGCCTCTACCGGCTGGAGGTGCTGGCGGCGCTCGCCAACGCCGTCCTGCTCTTCGGCGTGGCGCTCGCCGTGCTCGTCGAGTCGGTACGCCGCTTCGCCGAGCCGCCCCGGGTGCTCGCCGGGCCGATGCTGGTGGTGGCCGTGATCGGCCTGCTCGCCAACGTCGTCGCGTTCGCGCTGCTGCGCGAGGGCGCCGAGGAGAGCATCAACCTGCGCGGCGCCTACCTGGAGGTCCTCGGCGACCTGCTCGGTTCGGCCGGGGTGATCACCGCGGCCGTGGTGATCACACTGACCGACTGGTGGTGGGCCGACCCGGTGGTCGCCGTGGCGATCGGCCTGTTCATCCTCCCCCGCACCTGGCGGCTCGGCCGGGCCGCCGTACGCATCCTGGTGCAGGCCGCCCCCGAACACCTCGACGTACCGGCCGTGCAGGCCCGGCTCTCGGCGGTGCCGGGCGTGGCGGACGTGCACGACCTGCACGTCTGGACGCTCACCTCCGGGATGGAGGTGGCCTCGGCGCACCTGACCCTCAGGGCCGGCGCGGAGGTGGGGGCGGTGCTGGCCGCCGCGCGGTCGGCGCTGACCGACGACTTCCACATCACGCACGCCACCCTCCAGGTCGAGCCGCGCGCCGCCGCCGGCGACTGCCGCCCGGAGAACTGGTGACCTGAGAACCGGTCACCCGGAGAACCGGTGACTCGTGAACCCGTGACCCGGGCGACCCTTTAGCGGACCCTTAAATCTCTGTCCGCATTGCGCGGTTATGTTGGCATTCATCTTTGTCTTCGACCCGCCAATGCCTGCCTCCGGCCGGCGGGGCCGGTAGGCTCGGCCCCGGCTTCCGCCAGGTGGCGCCTTCCGGCGCCTGCGGGAGCCGCCGCCTAATCGCTTCGCGCGAGCCGGGGAACCACGTTTCCGGGGTGCATCCGCGTCAGCGGTAGGGATCTTCCGTCCCGAACCCGTCAGCTAACCCGGTCGGCGGCTGACGGAAGGATGTGTCCATGCCAACGCTGGCATCTGCACGACGAAGGTACGCGCGGCTGGCCGGCCTGCTGGCCGTGGCGGTCACGCTCGGGATCGCCGGCCTGCCGGCCGGTACGGCCACCGCCGCGCCGGTGCTCGTGGCAGCCCCCACCACGGACGACGAGGGCGGCTCCGCCAGCCTGCGGGAACAGCTCGACGCGGCGAGCAAGGGCTTCCTCGACGCCCAGACCGCGCTGGAGAACTCGACCAAGCGGCAGCAACAGCTCAACGCCCACCTGGAACAGCTCGCCGCCGAGCTGACCGTACGCAGCGGCAACATCGGCCAGCTGGCCGGGGTGGCGTACCGGACCGGGCGGCTCGGCCCCGTCTCGGCCCTGCTCGACAGCGACTCCCCGGACGGGTTCCTGGACCGGGCGACCGCGCTCTCGGCGGTGGCCAGCAACGAGGACCGGGCGCTGCGGGCGCTGCTCGACACCCGCGAGCAGGAGACCCGCGCGAAGGCGGCCGTCGAGGCCGAGATCCGGGAGCAGCGCCGCCAGCTCGACCAGATGGCCAAGCGCAAGCAGCAGGCCGAGCGGGCACTCGCCCTGGCCGGTGGCGGCGGGCCGAGCGCCGGGGTGAGCGGGGCCAGCTCCTCCTCGGCGAAGCCGGCGGCGCGCAACGCCGACGGCTCCTGGCCCAAGGAGTCGTGCAGCGTCAACGATCCCACCACCTCCGGCTGCATCACCCCCCGCACCCTGCACGCGATGAACGAGGCCAAGGCGGCGGGCTTCACCCGGTTCGTCTCCTGCCACCGCAACGGCGGCTCGGGCGAGCACCCCAAGGGGCGCGCCTGCGACTTCGCCGCGCAGAAGAACGGGTTCGGCGGGGTCGCGACCGGCGGCGACAAGACGTACGGCAACAACCTGGCGGCGTACTTCGTGAAGAACGCGAACCGCCTCGGGGTGCTGTACGTGATCTGGTTCAAACAGATCTGGCTGCCGAGCAGCGGCTGGAAGGCGTACCAGAGCGGCAACGGGGACCCGTCCAGCGACCACACGAACCACGTACACCTCTCGGTGGTCTGATCCGGAACGCCCATCGTGGTCCGTCACCCGCGCCGAGCGGGTGACGGACCACGACCGCGTGGTCAGCAGCCGATCCGGGCGCCGCCCACGGCCACGTCGTCGAACCAGAGCGTGTCCGCGCCCTCGCCGTAGCTCTCCCAGCCGATCCGCAGGTCGGTCAGGCTCGGGCGCCAGTTGGCCCGGCCGAGCCACTGCGAGTCCACGTCGTGCGTGGGCGTACCGTCGGCCGTCAGCCCGGTCACCGCGCTACCGTCCACCCAGGTCTGCAGGCGCCCCTGCGTCCCGTCCACCATGAACTCGACGCAGCTCCACCGGTTGGTGGCCAGCGGCACGCTCAGCGCCACCCCGGCCGGGCTCTGTTCGGGCAGCGTGGCGTCGTCCGAGGCGCGGTTCCACTGCAACGCCCCGTTCTGGCCGCCCATCCGCAGGTCCCGGTTGCCGTCGTTGGCGTCCCGCATGGCCAGGAAGGTCACGTGCTGGGCGGGCAGCGCCGTGGTGTGGCGGACCCAGAACCGCCCGTACCGCACCGCGCCGAGGCCGCTCAGGTCCCGGTTGGCCCGCACGAAGACGTGGTTGCAGTAGCCGGCGGTGCCCGAGATCCGTACCGACTTGCCGCCCTGGTGCGCGGTGCCGCTGTCGATCGAGGCGGTGCCGCTGCCCTGGCAGTCGGGGTAGTTCAGTCCCCAGTTGCCCGACGGGACCGTGCCCGTCTGGGACTCGAAGCCGTCGCAGAACGCCGCCGAGCCGCAGCCGGCCGGCGGTGGGGTCGTCGGCGGCGCGGTGGTGGGCGGGGCCGTCGTGGGCGGGGCCGTGGTCGGCGGCGCGCTCGTGGGCGGGGCCGTGGTCGGCGGTACGGTCGGACCGCCCCCGTTGCAGGGGGTGCCGTTGAGCGCGAAGCCCGTCGGCGCGGCGTTGCTCGACGCGTACGTGCCCTGCACCCCGAACTCGGTGCTGCCGCCGGCCGGCAGGCTGCCGTTCCAGGCGACGTTCGTGGCGGTGACCTGCGCGCCGGACTGGGTCACCTGGGCGCTCCAGGCGCTGGTGATCCGCTGGTCCCCCGGATAGGTCCAGGTGACCGTCCAGCCGTTGACGGCGCTGTCGCCGGCGGTGACGCGTATGTTGGCGGTGAACCCGCCGGGCCACTGGTTGACGCGGTAGTCGACCTGGCAGCCGGCGGCCGCCTGGGCGGACGGTGCCAGCGTCAGGCTTGCGGTGGTGACGGCGCTCGCGGCCAGGACGGTCGCCGTGACGACGGCCAGGGGCACGCGGCGGTGCGGTAGGGAAACCCTCATGGGTACGGGTCCTTCCGGGACTGCCGCCGCCGGCGACCCGGGACCGGGCGCCGGCAGCGTGCTGCTGCGACGACAGTGCGGCCCGCACCGACCCGCCGATCATGTCTCGGGTGTGCTTGCGGCCGCTGCCCGGCTCCGGCGACTTCCGATCCACCGGGGGCGGACCGGCCAGCCCGTGCCCGGTCGTCCCCGCGATGGCGCCCGCGGCAATCCTAGTGACGACTGTCGATGCAATCAATCCCGCGAGGGTCGGCCGCCAGGTCCCCGGCCGGTGGTGTGCGCCGCCGCCCGCCGCGGAGCGGCGGCTCAGCCCCGGGACGCGGCCAGCGGCTCGCCCGCCTCCCGCGCCGCCGGTACCGCCGTCGCGCGGCCCGGACGCAGCCCGAACCAGACGAGCGCGACGCTGACCAGGGTCACCGCCACCGCGACGACCAGGGCACGGTGGATGCCGGCCAACTCCGGGCTCCGCGTCGCGGCGATCGCGCTCAGGATCGGGATGCCGATCGTGATGGCGAAGTTCTGGGTCATCGTCGTGAGGCCGGTGGCCAGACCCTGCTCCTCGTTCGGCAGGCCGGACGTGCCGGTGACCGTGTAGGCCACGATCGACGTCACGTGCCCGAAGAAGCCGACGAGCAGCGCGGGGATCAGGATGACCAGCCCCAGACGGTCGGCGCCCATGAAGATCAGCGGGACCGTGGCGAGGCCCTGTACGGTCAGGCCCGCCGGCAGCACCCTGCGGTAGCCGTACCGGCCGATGAGGCGACCGGCGATCGGGCCCGCGAGCACCGCCGCCAGGCCCGGGACGCCGAAGACCAGGCCGGTGACGAGCGGGTCGAACCCGAGGACGTTCTGGAGGTAGAGCGTCATCATGAAGATCATCGCCGTCTCCATGCTGAACACCACGAGACCGGCGTAGTTGCCCCACTTCACCGTCGGGCGCCCGAGGATGCGGACCGGGGCGAGCGGCGCGGGGGCGCGCAGCTCGATCACCCAGAACGCGACCAGCAGCACGACACCGACGACCCCCGCGACGACGCTCCGCTCGATGATCGCGTAGACGGCGGCGAGCAGGCCGCCGGTCACGGCGACCGCGCCGGGCACATCCAGCCTGACCCGGTCGGGCACCCTGCTCTCGGCGACCAGGAACGGCGTGAGCACGAGGATGGCCACGGCCACGGGCACGTTGATGAAGAACGCCGAGCGCCAGCTCAGCAGGCCGACCAGGGTGCCGCCGACGAGCGCGCCGATGGTGAAGCCGCCGGAGAGCAGCGCGCCGTTGAGGCCCAGGACGCGGTCCCGGGTCGCGCCCTCCTCGAACGTGGTGGTGAGCAGGGAGAGCGAGGCCGGGATCGACAGGGCGGTGGAGAGGCCCTGGAGCGCGCGGGCGGTCAGGAGCATCTCCGGGTTCGCGGCGAAGCCGCCGAGCACCGAGGCCCCGGCGAGCAGGACCATGCCCGACAGGAACATCCGGCGCCGGCCGAACAGGTCCGCCAGCCGCCCGAAGAGCAGGGTGAAGCCCGCCGCGGGCAGCGCGTACGCGGAGGCGACCCAGGGCAGCCCGGCCAACCCCAGCCCGACGCCGGCACCGACCTCCGGCAGCGCGACGTTCAGGATCGAGAAGTCGACGGAGAGCATGAACCCGGCGCCGAGCAGGACGAACAGGATCAACCGCTGCCGTCCGGTGAAGCGTGGCGGCGAGGCCGTGTCGGCGGTCATACGTACGTGTCCCTTTCTTGGAGAACGCGGCATCCGGCGGTCCGTTCGCGGCCCGGTCGAACAGACGACCTGGTCAGGGCGTACGCCACCCTCAAGAGCAAGCCAAGACTTGCACATCAGATTCCTATGCGCAAGCCAAGGCTTGCACTTTGCTGACCGAGGTCTCCGGGTACACGGGGTAGGGGGTCAACCGGCCGGGCCGGGACCACCCGCCGCGCGGCCGCTGAACCTCGCCCCATCGCCCAACGGCGTCGTCGACGCGCACAGAAAGACCTCCCCTCGCGGCCACGTCCCTTGCCGGCGGCAGGCAGGGGCCGACGAGTTGACCGGTGCCGCATCAACGCCACCGCGGTGGGTATCCGATCAAGGACGCTGCGGTTCCGGACGGGAACGGCATTTCCAGGTCTGGGCGCGGCAACGTGAAGGAACAGCCCGAGTCAGCGATATGGGGGCAACCGAGATGTCGACGTCGATTCCAGTCGTCCTCATCCACGGACTGTGGATTCACTCGAATTCGTGGCAAGGGTGGATGGATCTCTACCGTCAGGCCGGATACGACCCCATCGCTCCGGGATGGCCGGGCGACTCCGGCAGCGTGGATGAAACACGCCAGAACTCCGAGGCCGTCGGGGACCAGGGCCTCGACGACATCACGGCAAGTTACATCGATGTGATCGAAGGCCTCGACGCCAAGCCGATCGTCATCGGCCACTCCTTCGGTGGCGTGGTCGCCCAGAAACTTCTGGCCGACGGCTACGCGGCCGCTTGTATCGTCATCGACCCAGCTCAGATCAAGGGGGTCAAGGCCGTACCGCTCTCCCAGATCCGCTCGGGTTTTCCGGTGCTGTCCAAGCCGAGCAACAAACACAAGGCGGTTGTGCTGAGCCAGCATCAGTTCCGGTATGCCTTCGGCAATGCCATCCCCGAGAGCGAATCGGACGAACTGTTCAACCGCTGGGCCATCCCCGGCCCCGGCAAACCGCTCTTCGAGGCGAGCACCGCCAACTTCAAGAAGACATCTCCGGCAGCGGTGGACACGAAGACGGACAGTCGCGGACCACTGCTCATCATCGGCGGAGGAAGTGATCACACCGCCCCGGAGAGCATCGCCAAGGCGACCCGCAAGCTCTATGGCGACTCCAACGCCACCACCGACTTCCAGTCGTTCCCCGACCGCGGCCACTCACTGGTCTTCGATCACGGCTGGCGTGAGATCGCGGACTACACGCTCGCGTGGCTCAAACGTCAGGGCCTTTGACCGGCCCGCGTGCCGATACTTCGCACGCCCCGGCCACGGCATTGGAATGGGCCGGCGCGCACTTCGCGCGCCGGCCCCCACGCCCGTCCGGTCAGGACGGCGCGGATCGGTCGGACGCGGTCAGCGGTCGACGGCGAGCCGCCCGTTCCAGTCCCCGGCGCGCCGCGGCCTGGAGTCACCGAAGGTCCCGACGGCCGACGTTGAGGCGGATCCCCACAACCCCGTGACCCGCCTCAACGACGTCGAGGACATCGCCTCGACGATCGGGTTTCACCACCGCCTCGCCGTCCCGGACGCACCGGACGGAGCTGCGGGCGGCGGTTGCCCACGCCCGCGACACCAGCACCGCGCCGGCGCCAGCGGTCGAGCACGCCGGCACCCCGTTTGGTGGTGCCGGCGCCCTGCGGATCGGACCGCCGAGGGGGAGAGAGCGTTTTCAACCCTAGGCAGCAGAGGGCCAGGACCGAAAAGAGAGCGCTCTCTCAGATATATCCCGCCCCGACGAGCACTGTCAACGCCACGGGACCGCGCGAGGAGAAACACGGCAAACATGCCGTCGACACATTGACAGCCGCCACGGTCACTGGTGATCTCTCGGCAAAGCTCGGTCAACGCGTGGGAAAACCGCCACGTGCCACCCCCACCCGGGAGCCTCCACCGTCCCCACCGGAGGCTCCCCCCGTCACCGGAGGCAGCATGAACCCGCCCGTCCGTGGCGCCGTACCCGGCGACCACCACCGGGGCGCGATCGCCCGTCTCACCACCAGGAACACCCGCCGCGGCAGGAGCGTCCGCCCCCGCTCCGGACTCGCCGCCGTCGCCGTGGTCGCGCTCGCGGCCGGCACGCTCGCCCTGGGCGTGGCCGGTACCGCCGGCGCCGCCCCGGTCGGCGCCGGCAGCTACACCACCACCCGCCCGGCCGGCGCCGCCGCCCCGGCCGGCTGCGCCGACCTCGCCACCAACCCGCGCCGCTACCTCACCGCCAACGCGCCGGCCGGCGCCCTGCCCACCAACGACTGGTGGTCGTCGCTGGTCTTCAAGAAGTTCGACTGCGCCTACTCCGAGCCGCTGCACGCCCACCCGATGTCGTTCGACACCGGCGCGGGCGGGCTCGGGGTCGGATACCCCACGCAGGTCACCGTCTCCGGCACGCCCACCACGGTCGGCGAGTACCACTTCCCCTACTCGGCCGACTTCACCCTCGGCGTACGCGGCCTCAACTCCCCCGACGTCAAGGTCGACGGCTGGAGCGACTGGACGGTCACACCGTACTGGTCGGACGGCGCCCGTACGCTGAGGGCGACCATCGGGCACGGGCTGCCCTTCGTCTACGCGCAGGCCACCGGCGGCGACGCCCTGCTCTCCCTCACCGCCGCGCCGACCGTCTGGGCCAACACCGGCGGCCGGATCGGCTTCACCGTCCGCGGGCACGACTACGCGGCCTTCGCCCCGACGGGCGCGACCTGGACGGTCAGCGGCAACACGGTCGCCTCGACCCTCGCCGGGCGCGGCTACTTCTCGGTGGCGGTGCTGCCGACCACGGCCTCCAGCTCGGCGGCCGAGCGGACGGCCCTGCTGGACAGCTACGGCCGGTACGCCCACGCGCACGTGACGGGCACCCGGGTCGGCTGGAGCTACAACCAGGCGTCGAGCGTGGTCACCGCCACCTACTCGGTCACCACGACGCCCCGCGAGGGGACCGAGCGCGGCACGGTGATCTCGCTCTACCCGCACCAGTGGAAGAACCTCGCCGGCGGTACGCCGATCGCGCAGACGTACGTCTCGCCGCGCGGCGCGATGCGCACGCTGGTCGGGGCCGGCGAGTTCAGCACGGCGATCCGCTACCAGGGCGTACTGCCGGAGATCCCGGCCGTCGCCACCTCGACCGGCGCCGACCTGGCCACCCTCGGCGGCTACCTGGACCAGGCCGCCGCCGGCGACCCGCTCGCGGGCTTCGGCAACGACACGTACTGGACGGGCAAGGGGCTGGGCCGGGCCGCCCGGCTCGCGGAGATCGCCGACCAACTGGGCCGGACCGCGCAGCGGGACCACTTCCTCGGCGCGATCCGCTCCCGGCTGACCGACTGGTTCACCGCCTCCACCGGCGAGACCGGCCGGCTGTTCCACTACGACCAGGCGTGGGGCACGCTCGTGGGCTACCCCGCCTCGTACGGTTCGGACGCCGAGCTCAACGACCACCACTTCCACTACGGCTACTACATCGCGGCCGCCGCCACGCTGGCCAAGTTCGACCCGGCCTGGGCCAGCACCGGCCAGTACGGCGGCATGGTGAACCTGCTGATCCGCGACGCCAACAACCCCGACCGCGCCGACCCGATGTTCCCGTTCCTGCGGGACTTCGACATCTTCGCCGGCCACGACTGGGCCTCCGGCCACGCCGCCTTCGGCGCCGGGAACAACCAGGAGTCCTCGTCGGAGGGGATGAACTTCGCCAACGCGCTGATCCAGTGGGGGTTGGCCACCGGCAACGCGGCGGTACGCGACGCCGGGCTTTTCATCTACACCACCCAGGCGCAGGCGATCCAGGAGTACTGGTTCGACTCGGCCGACCAGAACTTCCCGGCCCAGTTCGGCCACCGCGCCCTCGGCATGGTCTGGGGCGACGGCGGGGCGTACGCGACCTGGTTCAGCGGCGAGCCCGAGATGATCCAGGGGATCAACCTGCTGCCGATCACCGGCGGCTCGAACTACCTCGGCTACCGCCCCGGCTACGTCGCCACCAACTGGAACGAACTGGTCACCAACAACGGCGGTCCGCCGACCGTGTGGCAGGACGTGCTCTGGTCGTTCCAGGCCATGAACAGCGGCGACACGGCGCTGGCGAACCTGCGGGCCAACCCCGGGTACGCCCCGGAGGAGGGCGAGAGCCGGGCGCACACGTTCCACTGGATCCGCAACCTCGCCGCGCTCGGGCAGGTGGACACCTCGGTCACCGCGAACACCCCGCTCTACGCCGTCTTCGTCAAGGGCGGGGCCCGGACGTACGTGGCCGCCAACATCACCGGCAGCCCGATCACGGTGACCTTCTCGGACGGCCGTACGCTCAGCGTCCCGGCCGGACGGACCGCGACCACCGGCGCGTTCACCTGGAGCGGCGGCAACGCCGGGGGCGGCACACCGCCCACGACCACCCCGACGGCCACGCCCACCGCGACCCCGACGGCCACGCCCACCGCCACGCCGACCCCGACCGGCCCGCCGGTCCGGTCGAACCTGCTCTACCTGCGCTCCGGCGGCGCGCTCTCGGGTACGCCGGGCGGCGCCGCGACGACGGTGACGATCCCGGCGGCGAACGGCAACTACGACGGGACCCCGCACAACCCGGTCACCTCGACGGTCTGCGGGTTGACCGGAACGTACAACTCCGGGGCGACGGCGTTCACGCTGCACGTCGACTCCGGCAGCGCGGTCGCCAACGCGGTCCAGGCCCGGATCTCGTACGACTTCACCGGCTCGGGCAGCTACTCACGGGTGGAGACGTACCAGTACTTCGCCACCGACCCGGTGCCGGGCACGGAGGCGTACACGCAGGCCAGCGGGGTACGGTCGACCACCGGCGGCTTCGCGGCGCTGGCGAACGGCTGCGTCCGGATCGAGGTCTGGAGCGCGATCGGCTCCGCCGCCTCGACGGTACGGGTCGACGCGAGCGCCACGGACGGCCGGCAGTCGACGGTGACGATCCCGTTCACGCTGTAGTTCGTCCCCGCGAAAGTTCGTTCCGCGAAAAGTTCGTTCCCGTGAATGAGGAAGGGCCCCTCGGTCGAGGGGCCCTTCTTCGACCCGCTGGGCGGCGCGGGTCGGGCGTGTCAGCCGGCGTGCGCGGCGGTGCCGACCAGGCTGGGCCAGCTGTCGCGGAAGACCTGCTCGCCGTTCTCGGCGGAGATCCGGGTACCGGCGAAGAGCGTGTCGACCCGGGCCGCCTCGGTGGAGCTGGGGTACGGGTTCGTGCAGCTCGTGCCCGCGCTGCCGCCGGACATCAGGATCGCGCAGTTGCCGTTGTAGTTGTCCGGCAGCCCGAGGATGTGGCCGATCTCGTGCGCCATGATCCGCAGCGGGCTGTACTGCTGGGCCTGCTGGGTGTCGATGTAGACCCGGCCGTTGCCGAGGCTGGTGCGTACCGCGTACGAGCCGCCGCCGGTGATCTGGTAGATCCGCAGGTTGTTCCCGCAGGCGGAGAGGTTGACATTGGAGGTGGCGTTGTTCCAGATCGAGGCCGCCTGGCTGGCGACGCCGGTGAAGCTGGGCGCCTGGCTGGCGTTGTAGCAGACCGTGGCGGCGATCCGTACGTCGGCGGAGGCGGCCGCGGGGCTGGTGAGCGTGGCGCCGAACGTGGCGGTCGCACCGGTCAGGAGCGCCACCAGGGTACGGCCGAGTCTGCGTGAGAACATGGCTCACTCTCCAATACGTGGGGGTGGAGAGATCCTAGGCATCTACATATGTCAATTTCAATATCCCCTTTTGCCGATCCGTGTGGTAATCGACCGGCCACCGAGGACCGTCGTCGGGTTCCTCGTCCCGGCGGCCGGGCCGAGCCCGTCCTCGCCCGGCGCCCCGGCGCCGCAGCGGCGGGCCCGATCGCGCCGGGGCGCGCGGTGCCGGGGCGCGCGGTGCCGGGGCGCGCGGTGCCGGGGCGCGCACGCCCGACCAGGCCGAGGACAGATCCGCCCACCGATCGAGGTGACGATCCACGACTGGTGACGGGCCGCGAAGGGCCCGGGCCGTGGAGGGCATGGGCGCCGGGTCAGCCGCTTGGCCGCCCTGCCGGTGGCCGCGCGCGGGAACGCTCAAGCCGCCAGGTCCCTGGTGCCGCGCTCCGCATGAGTCGTACGCCTGATGCGAGCGCTGGTCTTCCAGTTCGCCGCCGTACTGCCCGCAGAACCTGCGGATTCCGTGCGACCGGTGAGCCCGCCTGACGACTCGCGTCCACCCTACCCGGGATGGGCGGGTTCCGCGGAGCGGGAATCTCCCATCCGGGGTACCGTTGCACAGGATCGAAATTTCGCATCGGTCTATGCACCCCGCGGATCAAGTCTCGCGGGCGTCGTCATCTCCTCCGGGCGGTGGGTTCGCCAGCCAGCAGCGGCCAGTGGCTTCCACAGCGCGTGGACGCGAATTCCCGAAGAGGAGGCGACGTGACACGGCAACCCGTGAAGTGGTTCGACGACGACAGGTGAGTCGGCTTCATGGCGTTCGACAAGGACGTATTCGTCGGCCTACCGGCTCACGCCGGACACCTTGACACCCATCAGCGGCTCGGCTCTCCGCCGACAGGACGTCGGCAAGCCGTCGGTCCGCCCCTCGCATTCCCTCCGCGCGGCGTACCTCCGCCCGCACCTCAGGAAGGTCGACATGCTCACCGCTGCCGAACGCGCCACCGTCGTTCCCCGGGAACCGCCGTCTGTCCCCCGACTCCTACTCGCCCCGGTCCGGTCCGCGAGCGCGGTTCTGGACGGCGGGTGGTGGCCGCGGTCCTGGGATCCGACGGCCGAGTTGCCCGGGCTCGTCCTGACCCTGTCGGGCCGCTACGGCCGGATCCGCAACCTGGTACTCAACAGCGGCGCCTGGAGCAGCCGCTTCCGCCGGCTCGTCGTCGGTACCGGCGTGGTCCGGGTGGGATGGTTCCACTCGATCGACATTGCCCTGCTGGTCGCCACCACGGAACGCGGCGACCAGATCGACCTACTGGTCGTACCGCCGACCACCGCGGCGACGACGGCCGAGAACGCGATGCGCGCCGCCGCGGACCCGGCCGACAAGCACCACGCGTCGCACGTTCTCGCCGCGGCCATCGCCGCGACGGAGGGCGGCGAGGACCCGGCGGCTCCCGGCACGGGAACCGTCCCCACCGGCGCGGCCCGCCGGCCCTCCGACGCAGGGCGTTGATCATCATGAGCATTCCCACCGAGCCCGCCGCGAACATCGGTCGACCCAGCCCGCTCGCCACGCCGGGCGCGCGCCTCGCCGGCCGCCCCCGACACCCCTCCCCGACGCTCCTCGTCGTCGGGTCGGCCGGTCGCGCCCAGCCCGCCGGCGTTCTCCTGGTCACCGAACAACTGCTACGCCAACACGCCGGCCTGCCCGCCGAGCATCTCGGCCGTTCCAGGCTCCGCACCCAGGCCATCGAGCAGAATCTTCCGATGGCAAACCGGCTGGCACGCCGCTACGCCGGCCGCGGCGAACCGCTCGACGACCTCACCCAGGTCGCCGCTCTCGCCCTGGTCAGGGCCGTCGACGCCTACGACCCCACGAGGCGGAACAACTTCGCCGCCTACGCCGTTCCGAGCATCCTCGGCGCGCTCAAGCGACACTTCCGCGACACCACGTGGGGAATACAGGTGCCACGCTCGACCCAGGAACTGGCCCGCGAGCTCGTCACCGCCGCCGAAGAACTCACCCAGCGACGGCGCCGTACCCCGACCTCCGCCGAACTCGCCGCGCACCTGCACGTCGCCGTCGACAAGGTACGGGCCGCCATCAGCGCCCGGCACGCCTACCGCCCGACGTCACTGAACGCGCCGCATCCCGCCGGGGCCGGCGTCGACCTCATCGGGATCATCGGCGGCAGTGACCCGCAGTACGCCCGGGTGGACGACCAGTTGACCCTCCGGCAACTCCTGGCCGCGCTCCCGCTCCGGGAGCGACGGATCCTCAGCATGCGCTTCGACGAGCACATGACCCAGACCCAGATCGCCGCCGAGATCGGCGTCTCCCAGATGCAGGTCTCACGCCTGCTCAAACGAACCCTCGCCGAGCTGCGGCGCGCGATAGTCGCGCCGACCCGCGACTGACCTCGCCGGCCGGCCCGGTCGCGCGGTGCCCGGTCTCCGTCTCCGGGGCTGTCTCGCTAACGGTGTTTCCGGCGGTCTTGGTTAGTAGGTTTCAGCGGCTGGGAAGCGGTCGCTGAAGGTGATGGCGAAGGCGTTCAACGCGGGTTTCCAGCGCATCGTCCATCGGGTTCTGCCTGCTCCGGTGGGGTCCAGGGACCGGGTCACCAGGTACAGACACTTCAACGCGGCCTGCTCGTTGGGGAAGTGGCCGCGGGCCTTCACGGCCCGCCGGTAGCGGGCGTTGAGCGATTCGATCGCGTTGGTGGAGCAGATGACGGTGCGGATCTCCAGGTCGTAGTCGAGGAACGGGATGAACTCGGCCCAGGCGTTGTCCCACAAGCGGATCACCGCCGGATACCGCCCGCCCCACTTCTCGGCCAGGTCGTCGAACGCGGCCCTGGCCGCAGCTGCGTTGACGGCGGTGTAGATCGGCTTGATGTCGCGCTTGATCTCGTCCCAGTACCTGCGCGACGTGAGGCGGAAGGTGTTGCGGATTAGGTGGATCACGCAGGTCTGCACCACTGTCTGCGGCCACACGTTCGTGACCACCTCCGGCAGGCCCTTCAGCCCGTCGCAGACAAGGAAGAACACGTCCTTCACGCCCCGGTTACGCAGGTCGGTCAGCACGCTCATCCAGAACTTCGCGCCCTCACCGCCCGTGCCGGCCCACAGCCCGAGGATGTCCTTCTCCCCGTCAAGGGTGACCCCGATCGCGGCGTAGAACGGCTGGTTCGCGACCTGCCCGTCCCGGACCTTCACGATGATGGCGTCGATGAACACGGCAGCGTAGATCTCGTCCAGGGGCCGGTGCGACCAATCGGTCATCTCCTCAATCACCTTGTCGGTGATCCGCGAGATCGTCTCCTTCGACACCGAAGCGCCGTAGATCTCGGCGAAGTGCGCTGAGATCTCGCCCGTGGTCAGCCCTTTGGCATACAGCGACAACACGACCTCGTCGACCCCGGACAGGCGGCGCTGCCGCTTACGGACAATCTGGGGCTCGAAGGTGCCGGCCCGGTCCCGCGGCACGTCGATCTGCACCGGCCCCGACGCGTCGGTCAGCACGGTCTTCGGCCTGGTGCCGTTACGGACGTTGCCCGACCCGACGCCGGCCAGGTCGTGTTTCTTGTAACCGAGGTGTTCAGTCAACTCCTCGTTCAACGCGGTCTCCAGGACCGTCTTGGTCAACTGCTTGAGCAGCCCGTCCGGGCCCGTCAACGACAGGCCCTGTTCCTTAGCCGCCCGGACCAGCTCGGCGGCGGCCTTCGCCTCCGCCGACAGCTCGGGCCGCTTCTTGCGTCCGGTCTGGTCGTTCAGTGTCGCGGTCATCACGGCACCCTCCTCACCAGGCACAACGCCCGGCAGGTCAGGCCGGAAACACCGTTAGATCCACACTCCCCCGTCTCCGCACGTTCAGGCGTTGAGGTACGCCAGGACGGCGAGGACCCGACGGTTGTCGTCCTCTGAGGGGGGCATGTCAAGTTTGGTGAGGATGTTGTTGATGTGCTTGCTCACCGCCTTCTCCGTGATGCGGAGCTTGGTCGCGATCGCGGCGTTCGAGCGGCCCTCAGCCATTTCGCCGAGCACTTCGCGTTCCCGGTTGGTGAGCACCGCGAGGGGCTCCCGGCGGGCGAGCAGTTGCGAGACCACCTCGGGGTCCATGGCGGTGCCGCCGCCGGCGACCCGACGGACGGCGTCGACGAACTCGCCGACGTTGGACACCCGGTCCTTGAGGAGGTAGCCGACGCCTCCACCCGGGGTGCTCAGAAGTTCCCGGGCATAGAGGGGCTCGACGTGCTGGGAGAGCATGAGGACCGGCAGGCCGGGGATCCGGGCGCGGGCGGCGATCGCGGCCTGCAACCCCTCGTCGGTGAACGTCGGGGGCAGACGGACGTCGATGACCGCGACCTGGGGCTCGTGTGTGATCAGGGCTGGTAGCAGCGCCGGACCGTTGTCGACCGCCGCGACGACGTCGAAGTCGAAGGCCTTCAGGAGCCGGGTCAGTCCGTCACGGAGGAGGGCATGGTCCTCGGCGATGACAACGCGCACGGCAACTCCATGGTGATGACGGTCGGCCCTCCGGGCGGGCTCGACAGCGCCATCGTGCCATCGAACGCGGCGAGGCGTCGCACGATACCGCGCAGGCCGGTGCCGGCGGTGGGGTCGGCGCCTCCCGCGCCGTCGTCCGTGACCACCATCGACAGCACACCGTCCGCGTGTCGCAACGACACCGACGCGGTGTGGGCGCCGCTGTGCCGGATCAGGTTGGTCAGCGTCTCGGCGACGGCGAAGTACGCCGCGGACTCGACCGGCGTGTCGGGCCGTCCCGGCAGGTCGATCTCGACCGCGATCGGCACCGGCAGGCTGAGCGCCAGCGCGCGAACCGCACCGCCGAGCCCGCGTTCGGCGAGCGCCGGCGGGTGGATGCCGCGGACCAGATGCCGCAGCTCGACGAGCGCCGTACCGCTGGCCTCACGCGCCTCGGCGAGCAGTTCGTGGGCCGCCGCGGGGTCGCGGTCGATCAGTTCGTCGGCCAGGCCGATCGTCATACCCAGCGAGACGAGGCGTGCTTGGACTCCATCGTGCAGGTCGCGTTCGATGCGGCGCAGCTCCGCCGCCTGGGCGCCCACCGTGTCGGCCCGCGTCACCGTCAGCTGCGTGACGCGCAGCCGGAGTTCCGCGGCCCTGGTCGGCGCGAGGAAGAGCCGGGCGAAGTGCGCGTCGAGGCGGCGCAGCCACGGAGCCGCCCACAGGCCGGCCGCGAGGATGACGGCGCCCTGCGGCAGGCAGAGCAGGCCGTCGCTGAACGTGTCGACCGACCAGACGGCGCCGTAGCCGTACCAGCCGGTGCCGAGCCAGATCCACAGCGGTGTCAGCGTCAGTCCCGCGAGCCCGTACAGCGGCACCACCACGCAGATCGTCCCGAGCCCGCAACCGACGATCGCGCCGGGCAGGAGCCAGGCGATGTCGCGCCAGGTGGCCGGATCCGTCACGGTCCACCGGAAGCGCTGCCAGCCACCGGCCCCGGCCCGCTCCGGAGGGGGGTGGTACGGACGTGTCACCAGGACGCCGATCCGTGAGGCACGTCGGCGTTCGAGATCGGCGCGCATCCGGACCAGGGTCATCGTCCAAGGCACCAGCGCCAGACCGAGAAACGGCACGGGAGCAAGGGCCAGCGCGACGACGGAGATGGCGAGCAGCGGCACGTTGGTGACCGCCAGACCGACCGCGACCATGCCGTCCAGCACCGAGCGCACGCCACGCCGGGCGGGTCGGCCCAGCCGTTGCGCGGTCCCGGTCATGTCCACGGGTCATATTGTGCCCCGGGACGCACGGCCCGATGGTGGTGCTAGCACCCCCGTACCGGAGGAGGTAGCGCTCCTGACGACGCGGGCGCCGAGCGGTCTGATAGAAGCATGACGACCACCATGATGCCGTCCCGGACGACGACCGCCGTGCTGCCACCTCGGACAACGGGTGGCAGTGACTTCGCCGTGCTGTCGCGCCGGATCAACGGCGCGGGGCTGATGCAGCGCCGGCCCGGCTACTATGTCGGACGGCTGAGCGTCGTCGCGCTCATGTTCCTCGGCGGTTGGGCCGCGTTCTTCGTCATCGGCTCGTCCTGGTGGCAACTGCTGACGGCCGCGTTCCTCGCTGTCACGTTCACCCAGGTGGCGCTGGTGGCGCACGACCTGGCGCACCGTCAGGTGTTCCGCACCAAGCGCCCCGGAGAAGTCGCCGGACGGCTGGCCGGGAACCTCGGCATCGGCATGAGTTACGGCTGGTGGATGGACAAGCACACGCGCCACCACAACAACCCCAACCATGACGACCTCGACCCGGACGTCGCGCCCGAGGTGCTCATCTGGGCGACGGAGTCGGCCCTGGGCCGACGCGGGCTGAAGGGCTTCGTCACCCGGCACCAGGCCGCGCTGTTCTTCCCGCTCCTCACCCTGCTCGCCGCCGACCTGAAGGTCTCCAGCATCAAGGCACTGCGCAGCGGGACGATGAAGCGCCGCGGCCTGGAATGCGCGCTACTGATCCTGCACGCGGCCGGCTATCTCTCCGCGCTGCTGATCGTCCTCTCGCCGGTGCAGGCCATCGCCTTCCTGCTGGTGCACCAGGCGCTGTTCGGCGTCTATCTCGGCATGACGTTCGCACCCAACCACAAGGGCATGCCGCACCCGACCGGGGACGAGGACTTCCTCCGCAAGCAGGTGCTGACCTCCCGCAACGTCCGTGGCGGTTGGCTGACCGACGCGGCGCTGGGCGGCCTGAACTACCAGATCGAGCACCACCTGTTCCCCGCCATGCCGACCCCCAACCTGCGCAAGGCCCAGCCGATCGTGCAGGCGTACTGCGCCGAGATCGGCGTCGCCTACGAAGAGACCAGCCTCGTCACCTCCTACCGGCAGGCCCTGCGGTACCTGCACGAGGTCGGCGCACCGGCCCGCGCCGAACACGCGGCACGCTGACGCCGGGGCGGGCTACGCTCGGGGGCCCGCCCGCCTACGTCGCCGGGCGTACGCCGGCTGTCCACGCTGGCACCACGACACCCGGCCGGCGGCCCGGGAGCATCGCGGGCATGAAGGTAGCCCCGTTCTGGCGCAAGGCACTGCTCACCACACACATCGTCACCGCGGTCGGCTGGCTCGGCGCCGACGTGGTCCTGCTCGCGCTCGGCATCGCCGGGCTGGCCGGCGCGGACCCCGGCGTCGTCTACCCCGCCGCCGGGCTGATCGTGACCGCGCTCTTCGCCCCGCTCGCCGTACTGGTCTGGGTCGTCGGGGTGCTCGACGCCCTGGTCTCGCCCTGGCGGCTGTTCCGGTACCGGTGGGTGATGGTCAAGCTGATCGTCACCACCGTGATGCTGGGGCTGGTGCTCTTCCTGCTCCTGCCGAACCTGCGGGCACTCGGTGAACTCGGCGCCGCCACGACCGGCCGGGACCGGCTGGACCTGGTGATCCCGCCGGCCGTCTCGACCTCCCTGCTGGTGGCGATGACCGTTCTCTCCACGTACAAGCCGTGGGGGCGGATCAGCCGGCCGGCGGGGAATCGAGCGTCTCGCGCAGCCGGGTCGCCAACGCCAGGTGCGCGGTCCGGGCCTGCCGGAACGCGTACGGAAACAGCGGTGCGGGCGCCGACAGGGTGATCTCCACGTCGACGCGGACCAGCCCGTCGGGCTCCCGCCGCAGCCGCGCGTTGTTCTCCAGCCGCGTCGACGGCCACTGCCGGGCCACCGAGACCACCTCGTCCTCGGTGGCCCGCAGCACGTCCGCCCGGTAGCTGGTCCGGAAGCGCAGCGGCCCGACGGCGAGGCGGTCGTTGATCCGGTACGCGCGCAGCACGCCGGGGGGCGCGGGCAGCTCGCGTACCCGCACGATCAGCGGGTGCAGCGCCGCCTGCCGGTCGAAGTGGGACAGCAGGGCGACGGCGTCGGCCAACTCGCAGTGCGCCTGGATCGTGTACCGGAACGAACCGCGCCTGAGCACCGCACCTCCGCATGCCGGTCGCCTCACGGGTGGGCCCATATTGCCCCAGCACCCCGCCGACGGCAACCACCGGGCGCACCCCGGTCGTCGGGCCGGCCGCCGGCCGGCCGGCCGCCCAGAAGGAACCACCCGGATGGCATGAGGCGGGGCAGGCAGGGAACGAAGGTGACATGGGCCAGCTGAGCGCGGCGACGTCCCGCCGTACCGCCGGAGGGAGTCGTACCGCCGGGGGTCGCACCACCGGGAGCCGTACCGCCGGGGGGAACGGACCGACCGAGCCCCGGGAGTCGGCGGCGTGAGCGACCACGTGATGGTCTTCGCGCCGGCCCCACGGCTGACCGTGACGATCGACCAGCCCAGCGACGAGGTGGAGATCCACCTGCACCCGGGCGGTCAGGGCGTCTGGCAGGCCAGGATGATCACCTCTCTCGGTACCCCGGTGACACTCTGCGCCGCCCTCGGCGGCGAGATCGGTAAGGTGCTCGAACCGCTGCTCAGCAGCGAGGGAGTCGACCTGAAGGTGATTCACCGGGAGTCCAGCAGCGGCGGCTACGTGCACGACAACCGGTCCGCCGAGCCGGCGGAGATCGCCGACGTGCCCGGGCACCCGCTGAGCCGGCACGAACTCGACGAGCTCTACAACCTCGCGCTCGGGGAGGGGCTGCGGGCCCGGGTGAGCGTGCTCAGCGGTCCGGGCGAGCCGAGCCTGGTGCCCGACGACATCTACCGGCGACTCACCGCCGACCTCGGCGCGAACGGCAGCCTGGTGGTGGCGGACCTCTCCGGCGGCCACCTGCGGGCGGTGCTGGAGAGCGGGGTGCACTTCCTCAAAATCAGCCACGAGGAGCTGATCCGGGAGGGCCGCGCCGACGACGACAGCGACGAGGAGCTGACCCGGGCGCTGTACGAGCTGCACGCCAGCGGCGCCGAGTCCGTGGTGGTGAGCCACGCGGAGCGACCCTCCCTCGCGCTGGTCGACGGCCAGGTCTTCGAGGTGTCGATGCCCCGGCTCCAGGTGGCGGACCCGCACGGCGCCGGCGACTCGATGACCGCGGGCGTCGCCGCGGTACTCGCCGCGGGCGGGGACCTGGCGACCGCCATCCGCACCGGTACGGCCGCCGGCGCCCTGAACGTCACCCGGCACGGGTACGGCACCGGCCGGCCGGACAGCATCGCCGGCCTCGTCGACCGGGTACGGCTCACCCCGCTGGGCTCGGGCCGGCAGGACCGGTTGACCCCGGACCAGCTCGCCGGACGGACCGCCCGGCCATGACCACGCGCGTACTGATCACCAATGACGACGGCATCGCCGCGCCGGGCATCCGTACCCTCGCCCGCGCGGCGGTCGAGCAGGGGCTGGACGTGGTGGTCGCGGCGCCGAACACGGACGCCAGCGGTACCAGCGCGGCGATGACGGCGGTCGAGCGGGACGGCCGGGTACTGGTCGAGGAGCACGACATCGGGGAGCTGCCCGGCGTGCCGTCGTACGGCGTCTCCGGCTCGCCCGGGTTCATCGCGCTGATCGCCATCCACGGCGCCTTCGGGCCGCCCCCGGCGCTGGTGCTCTCCGGGATCAACCGGGGCGCCAACGTGGGTCGGGCCGTGCTGCACTCCGGCACCGCCGGTGCGGCGTTCACCGCGGCGGCCAACGGCTGCCGGGCGATGGCCGTCTCGCTCGACGTCCTCTCGATCGACGAGGCCACCACCGGCAGCGGGGGCGCGGCGGTGGAAAGCGCCAGCATCGCCGACGAGGCCCGGCACTGGGAGACCGCCGCGCGGGTGGCGATGGACCTGCTCCCCCGCCTGGCGGAGGCGCCGGAGGAGTGCATCCTGAACGTGAACACGCCGGACATCCCGTACGAGCGGCTGCGCGGCGTACAGCGCGCCTCGCTGGCCAGCTTCGGTCAGGTACAGATGACCGTGGCGGAGGTCGGGCGCGGCTTCATCCGGACCGCGCTCGAAGAATCCGGCAAAGAGGTGGAACCCGGCACGGATGTGGCGTGGCTGGCCGAGGGCTACGCCTCCGTCACCACCATCCGCGCCATCACGGAGCTGTGAACCCCGGCGGAGCCGACGACGCTGTGAACCCCGGCGGAGCCGGCGGCAGGCGCCGGCGGACCACCGTACGGCCGGCGGACGCGGGACACGCCCGCCAGCCAGGGACGGCATCCCAGCCGTGGACGGCGTCGAGCCTCGACGCCGGTGACGAATACGGAGACCGGGCGCGCCGGACCTACAGCGCCGCTTCGGGAGCGGGTGCGCCCGCGAAGTAGGGCTCGGGAGCACCGAAGAGGCCGAGCAGCCCGGTGACCCAGAGCTGCCGGTGTACGAACCGGCTGGGCTCGGTGACCACCAGCTTCACGTTGCTCACCTCGGCGGTCTGGAAGCCGGCCACCATGGCGCTGATGCCGACGGAGTCGATGAAGCTGACCAGTCGCATGTTGAGCTCGATCCGGGACGGTTGTCCCTTCGCCAGCACCTCGGCGATTGCTTCGCGTACCTCGTACGCCGTGTCGACATCGATCTCCCCGCGAGGGGCGATCTCGACTACTCCACCGGGCAGGACTGACTTGACGATCGACAGGCTCACGCGAGCACCTCCACTCGCCCGTGTCCGGGCGCCTCATCAGTACGCGGGCCGCGACCGAGAGTATTCCTCCGACGGCCCCGCTCGCCACCCCTCAGGGCGGACAAAATAATCAGCGGGCCGTCCAAAACAGCCCCTATCCGGGCACTCACCATCATATGTCCTCGTCACGCGGGGCCCCGCCAGCGGTACCCCACGAGCCCCCAGCCTAGTCGCCCGGACCGACAGCACCCGGCAGAGCGCGATCCGCCGGGTTGTCGGAACGGCGACGACGACCGGTACCCCGCTCCGACCTGCGGTAAGCCTCCCGCGCCGGTGCCCTGCTGTGGGAAGTGCCACGCCGCCGGCGCGCCGGGAACAACAACGGGATGAAACCGGCAGTTAACCTCGCATTCACCTCGACGCGCCGCCCGCCGGACCGACCCGCCCGCGCCACCGCACCGTCCACGATCCTTCTGGGCGGTCGCATTGCCGGGAAAGTAATGATCGTTACGGCGCGCACCGGTATGACCAGAGCACGGCACCGCCGGGTAGCCCTGCGTGACGGCGCCACAGCACCTCACGGTCGCCCCCGCGAGACCCGCAGCGCGCTCGACAAGATCTGCGGCACCTCGGCAAGATCCGCACAAATTCCGTGAATTAGTGGCCTGGCGGTCGATCCGAAGGGCCACTTTCTCAGAAAGTTGTGCGGATCTTGCGCGGCCAGCCCCCGGAATTTGTGCGGATCTTGCAGGGCCGACCCGCCGCTGGCGTGTGGTTACTACCATCGATGCCTCCATCGGGACCGGCGGGACGCGCCGGCCCGACTTCCGGAGGGACGACCCAACCATGCTGAAGAAACTGCTCGGCATCGCCGGCGTCGGCGCGCTGCTGGCCCTCGTCCTGGCCTGCGGGATCGGGGGTGGCGGGGACGACGACGATGACGACGATGACGACTTCGCTCAGCCCGCGGCCGTCGTACTGATCCGCTGATCCGACGTCGGGGCCGGCCGGGTGATCCGGTCGGTCCCGGCACTCCCCCTCCCGGCGGGCCCGGTCCCCGGCACTCCCCGTCCCCGAACCTTGCCACTCCCCGCCGCCCGACCCGCTCCCCGGCGCTCCCCCAGCCGCCCCGCTCCTCGTGCACTCCCCCCGGTCCCCGGGGCTCCCGCCCCGCCCCGCGCGGCCCCGAACCCGGCCGGGGCAGACCCGCGCCGGCCGGGTCGGCCCCAGGCCCGGGGGACGCTCCGGGTTTGCCGGGAATGCTCTCCGGGCACCTCGGAGGTAGCAACCCGCAACCGCGCCGAACAGAGCCTCTGTCCGAAGTGGCGTTCGGCATCCGAGGAGGTAGCGAATGTTCGGAACCAACCTGCTCGACCGCAGGAGCAAACCGGAACGGATCGCCGACCAGGCCTGGGCACATCTAATGTCGGCGGTGAGTTCGGCCGGGGACGCCGCCCGCAGCACCACGGTCGGCGCCGTCCGCTCTGCCAAGCGCGGCACCTCCCACCTCACGGACGAGGCCGGCGACCTGGTCGGCTCGGCCGCCGAGGAGGCCTGGCAGCGGGCCCGCAACGCGTTCGACGCCCTCGCGGGTCGGCGCCCCGGCCTGCCCTGGGCCTGGCTGATCGGGGCCGGCCTGGCCGGTGCCGCGATCGGCTGGGCGGCGGGCACCGCCGCCCGCGCGGCCGCCGCGCGACGCGAGGAGGCGGCCCGGACCGACTCGACCGACTCGATCGAGTTCGTCGAGATGGACCGGGCCGACTCGCCCATGCCGCTGGGCCGGGCGAACTCGTCGGTCGCGGCCGACCGGGCCCACTGAGCACACCGGCGAGGCGGCGGGGGCCGCCACCCCTAACCCGGGGTGGCGGCCCCGTGCCATGAGGCTGCGGGCCCCGCGCTCTGAGCGTGGCGGCCCCCGTGCCCTGAGTCCGGAACCCCGGGCCTCAGCTCCGCGTGCAGCTCACCGGTGCCGGTACCGAGTTGGTGCCGGTCCAGGTGCCGAGGAAGCCGAACGTCGTGGTCGCGTTCGGGGCGAGGTTGCCGTTGTACGACACGTTGCGCACGGCGACGACCGCGCCGTTCTGCGTGTGCGTGCCGCCCCAGACCTGGCTGACGGTCTGGCCGTTGGCGAAGGTCCAGCCCGCCGTCCAGCCGGTCATCGCCGTCGAGCCGGTGTTGCGCACCGTGACCTCGGCCTGGAAGCCACCCTGCCAGGAGCCGGTGATCCGGTACGTCGCCGAGCAGCCGCCCGCCGGCGGGCTCGTGGGCGGCGCCGTGGTGGGTGGCGCGGTCGTGGGCGGGGCGGTGGTCGGCGGCGCCGTCGTCGGGGGCGCGGTCGTCGGCGGTACGGTCGTCGGTCCGCCGGTCGGCCCGCTCAGCCGGTCGGCGTAGAGCACGCCCCGACCGTTGGTACCGAGGTACACCCGCCCGTAGATCCGCGGGTCGCCGGTGATCGCCTCGCCCGCGTTGCCGTACTGGTGCTTGTCGTCGTTGATCCGTACCCAGGCGGCGCCGGCGTTGTCGGAGCGGTACACGCCGGCCTTGCCGTCGACGGTGGCGACCGCGAAGAGCGCGGGGTACGTCTGGCCCGGCGCCGCCTTGCCGAAGCCGACGTTCACGGCGGCGCTGACGTTGCCGAGCCGGGTGAAGCTGGTACCGCCGTTGGTGGAGCGCCAGATGCCCGACGTGCCGGCCGAGTCCCCACCGGCCAGCCAGATCTCCCCCTCGACCCCGGGCAGCGGCTTGACGTGCACGGTCCCGGCGCTGGGCAGGCCGGTCGCGGCGGTGGCGGTGAAGCTGGCCCCGCCGTTGGTGCTGACGTAGAACCGCCCGCCGCTGAACCCGTAGAAGCGGTTCGGGTTGACCCGGTCCGCCTCCACCCTGGCGTTCGCCGGAATGCCGGTGGACTGGGTCCACGAGTTGCCGTAGCCGACCGAGTAGACGACCGGTTGACCGGAGTCGCCCGGGGCCCAGACGAAGCGGCTGCCGTTGGCCGCCGCGGCGACCGTACCGCCGTTGTTGACGCCGCTCGGCTCGGTGCTCTGGAACCAGTTGGCCCCGCCGTCGGTGGAGAAGGCGACGTGACTGTCGCCGGGCCGGTCCGCGTCGGTGAAGTTGCCGGCCCGGACCATGATGCTCGGGTTCGCCTCGGCGAAGTCGAGGCTGGTCGTGCTGGTGAAGACCGGCTGGGTGAACATCATCGGCGGTACGGCGTCGAGGTTGGTGTGCCGGAACCCGCCGATGTCACCGAGCGCGCTGACCAGCGGGGCGCCGCTCGGCGGGCTGACCAGGTCGAGGACGGCGGTCTCCTCCAGCCCCTTCACCATCGGCCGAATGGTGACCTTGCCGCCGGAGTCCCAGTTCTTGAGGTTCGTGGTGCCGTAGATGGTGGCGCCGGTGCCGTACATCAGGCGGTTCGAGTCGAACGGGTCGATCTCCACCGACTCGTTCATCCAGCCCAGCTTCGGCGCGGTCTCCGGCGGCGCCGGATTGCCGCCGAAGGTCAGCCACGGCACCGAGCCGATGTCCATCGTGTAGCGCGTGGTCCGCTCGGGATAGGCGGCCCAGTCCCAGATGCGGGTCCAGGTGGCGCCGCCGTCCAGGCTGCGGAAGAAGATCGCGTCCGGCCACCAGGAGACCTGGGTGGCGACCATGATGGTGTTCGGGTTCTGCCGGTCGATCGTCAGCCCGCTGTAGCCGAAGTAGTCGTCGGCGCTGCTGGACGGGATCGGGCTGATCTGGGTCCACGCCCCGGTGGCCCGGTTGAACTTCCAGACGTCCCCCTTGGCCCCGTCGTACGGGCCACCGGTGTCGCTCGTGGCGAGGTAGAGGTACCCGCCCACGGGGTCCACCACGCCCTTGTGCGCGAGGTACCCGGTCGGCTGGCCGGCGATCCGCTCCCAGGTGGTACCGCCGTTGGTGCTGCGGTACACCGGGTTCTGCTTGTCCGCGACGCCGACGTAGATGGTCTGGGTGGTGTTGCCCGCGGTACCGGTGCTCTTGTCGAAGGTGACCCAGGTGACGCCCTGGTTGTGGTTGAGGTAGCCGTTGCTGTCGTTCGGGTCCTGGGCGTAGTTGCCGACGTTGGGGAAGTTGGTCACCTTCGCCCAGGTGACGCCGTAGTCGGTACTGCGCCAGAGGCCGTTGCCGTCCTCGGCGCCGAAGTAGAGCACGCTGTTGCGGTTCGGGTCCACCGCCAGCCGCTCCCCCTGCCCGCGCCCCGGCATGTTGCCGCCGACCTTGAAGGGCAGCGGCGTGGCCTGCCAGTTCGCGCCCTTGTCGGTGGAGCGCAGGATGGCCCCGTTGTTCGGGTCCCAACTGTTGGTGTACATCCCGACCGCCGCGTAGACCCGGTTGGTCTGCACCGGGTCGGTGGCGATGCTGAGCACGCCGTTCCAGCCCCAGCGGTCCCAGCCGACCCAGTCGAACAGCGGCGTCCAGGACTGGCTGCTCTGCTCCCAGCGGTACGCGCCACCGATGTCGGTACGCGCGTAGATCAGGTTTCGTTCGGTGGGGTTGAAGACGATGCCCGGTACGAAGCCGCCGCCGTCGATCCGGACGTTCTTCCAGGAGTACGGCTCGGAGGCGGCGGCCTCGGCGGGGGCCGTGCGTGGACTGAGGACCGTCTGGCCGGCGACGGCCATGGCGCCGGCGACCAGGACGGCGGCGAGGGCGCTGCTGAGGCTCTTGCGCATGTACGGCTTCCTCTCGCAGGTACGCGGTGCGCGGAGGTGGCGGGGTTGGGAGTGCGGTGGGGGTACGGGATGCGGCGGGCGCGCCCCACCGGGCACGGCCCGGCGCGGGCCGGCCGGGCGCGGAGCTCCGCCGGAGGGGGTTCACCGGAGGGGGGTTACCGGAGCAGGAGGATCACCGGCCACGGGGAGGTGGCCGCGTGTCGCGGCGACGTCCGGGCGGTCCCGTCGGGAGCTGCCCGTGCTCCCGATTGACGCTCCCGATTGGCGCTTCCGAAATGGCGGCGCTCCCGGGTGGCGTACCCAGGTGGCGTACCCGGAACGTGCCCGCGCGGCGGTGCGGCCCGGTGGCGCTACCGGATGGTCGTACCGGCTCCCACACCGGTCACAGGCAGACATTCACACACGTGCGTGCACGCTGTCAATAGTTGCCGTTCCCAACAAAGGCGGGAACGGGACGGGACGCCCGGCCCCCGACCCGGTCAGCGCCGGATGATCGGGGGCAGCAGCGGCGGGAAGCTGGGCCGGGCCGTGGGCGAGGGCGGCGCGGTGGTGGGACCGGTCGTGGGCATACCGGACGGGGACACCGACGGGCTCGGCCGGTGCGTGCGTTCCGCGCCGGTGCCGGTCGGCACCGGGCCCGCTCCCTCGCCGGAGACGCCGCCGACCAGGGCCGGCGGTGGCTCGGGCAGCTGCCGTCCGGCGCCGTCGGCGCTCGGCGAGGCGGGCACCTGCCACGTCACGTGCGGTACCGGTGTGGGCGGGCGATCGGAGCGCGCCAGCGTCCCGCCCAGCCAGACGGCCGGGCCGAGGCCCACCGCCACGATGCCGCCGAACAGCGCCGCCGCCTGCCGGTCCATCGCCACACCTCTCCGGCATCGCACCAGGTTGACCACCGGCGGCGGGGGTACGGGTGGCGGTCAGTCGAGCCGGAACACCACCGCGTCGGCGATCACCTCACGACGGATGCCGAGTCCGTCCACCGGCCGGTTCACCACATCCTGCCATGGGCTCCCCGCGGCGTACCCCGGTAACACGATGACTGTCCGGATGCCGAGCTGCCGCAGGTACGCGACGCTGGCGGAGTCCGGGAAGGAGGTCGTCGCGGCCCTGGTCTGTGCCTGCGACGCGGGGGTGAAGGAGGCGAGCCCGTTGACCATCTTCGGGAAGCCGTCGGTGGCCCAGAGCATCACGCTGAACTCCAGCAGGCCGTCGCTCGGCAGCACCAGCAGCGGGCCGGCCGCCCCGCGCAGCGCCGCCGGCTGCGGCAGCACCTGCGGGTGCGGCGTGGTGTTGACACCCTCGACGATCACCAGGGCCAACGGGATGATCGCCGCGAGCCGGAGCAGCCAGCCGGTGCGGGGCGACGTACCGGCGGACCCGCCCGGGCCGGCGGCGGACCCCGGTGCGTCGTCCACCGCACCGGCCTGCCGAGGTACGGCCGGCGCCGCAGCGTCCGCCGATGCCGCAGCGCCGCCCGATGCCCGAGCGTCCGCCGATGCCGCAGCGCCGCCCGATGCCCGAGCGTCCGCCGATGCCGCAGCGCCGCCCGATGCCCGAGCGTCCGCCGGGTCCGGGGTGTCCGCCGATGCCGGACCGGCCGCGGGTACCGGGGTGTCCCCGGACGCCGGAGCGGCGGCGGGCCGCGGGTCGGAGCGGGTCAGCGCGCCGGCCGCCAGGATGCCGAGCAGCAGCGTGGTCCAGAGCACGAGCCGGCCGGGCGTGCGGATCGCGTCCCAGCCCGGCGCGTACCGCACCAGCGTCGCGTAGCCGGGCGCACCGTGGTCGGCGAACTCGGTACCGGAGGCGAGCGCGACGCTGACCAGCACGCCCGCGGTGAGCAGCACCCGGTGCCACACCCGCCAGGCGGAGAAGAAAAGGCCGGTGCAGGCGAGCCCGATCAGCACCACCCCGGGCAGCAGCGTCATCTCCCCCGGGAACGAGAGGGTCTCCCGCGCCGCCGCGTGCCGCTCGCCCCAGAGCCACGACTCGGGCGGTGCGGTGAAGAAGCCGCGCAGCGGCGGGGAGAACATCTCCACCTGCTCCAGGGTCCGCCGGCCCTCCGGGAAGCGGGCCACCACCTCCAGGTAGGGGCGGGCCATGAAGAGGGTCACGGCCGCGAAGATCGCGCCGCCGCCGAGGTCGGCGGCGAGGAGCCGGCCACCGAACGGGGGCCGGGCCCGACGACGCCACCACGACCAGCCGTACCCGACCGCCGCGCCGAGGCAGAGCAGCCCGAGGGCGTACCCGAACGGCAGCCCGATGCCGAAGCCGAGGGTGATCTGCCAGGCCGCCACGAGCCAGCCGGAGAGGGCCCAGCCGGGCCGGCGTCGGTGCGGCCGGTAGCCGTACCGCAGCGACCAGCCGTGGCCCCGGGCGAGCATCGCCAGCGCGAGCGCGATCCCCCCGACGGAGAGCACGTGCAGGTGCCCGGCCTGCGCCAGCCGCCACGGCGCGTAGGCGAAGCCCGCCCCGGCCACCGCCGCCCCGATCCGGTTCGCCCCGAGCTGGCGGGCCAGCGCGTACGCCCCGACGAACGCGAGCGCGTGCACCAGCACGTACAGGATGTTGTAGCGCAGCACGGCCGCCTCGGGGCCGGACCCGATCATGCCGGCCAGGGCGTACCCGAGCAGGGTGTCCGAGTACGCGTACGTGTACGGCTCGGGAAAGAACGTGTTGGAGTCCCAGAGGTGCCCCGGCTGGGTCAGCAGGGCGTGCCCGCCCCAGGCGACCTGCCACGCCTGGAGCACCGGGTCGCCGATGTCCTGCGGCAGCGTACGGGTGGGGTCGCGCAGCGTCGGCCAGGTGAGCACCACGGCCAGCAGCAGCCCGCCGAGCACGGCGAGGGTCCATTCGTGCCGCGCCACGCGCAGCACCGCCGCCAGCGGCCGGGTACGCCCGCGCGGGGCCTCCGCCTCGGTCGCGTCGCCCTGCCGCACCGGCGGGGCGTCCTGCTCCGTCGTCATCGCCGTCCTCTTGGCCGTACCGGGTCCGGAGACCGGCCGCCGGTCGAGCCCGGCGGGTCCGGTCAGACTTGGATGATCCCCTATGTCTTCGGCGCCTGTCACGCCGCCGCAACGGTACGGCTCATCCGCCTCGGGTGAGGGGGGCTCATCCGGTACCGACGGAGCATCGGGCTCGGACGGGACAGCCGGCGGGCCCGGTCCCGGTACCGGGCGGTCGGGCGACCCGGCACGAACGCCGACTCCGGGGAGGAACGACCGATGGCCACCACGGCGACAGTCACCCGCAGCGACCAGGACATCCAGCAGGACGTGCTCGACGAGCTGAGCTGGGAGGCCCGGCTGCAGCCGAACGAGATCGGCGTCCTGGTCGAGGAGGGCGTGGTCACCCTCACCGGCTGGGTGGACAACTACGCGAAGAAGTGGGCGGCGGAGCGGGCCGCGCACCGGGTCAACCGGGTCCGGGCGGTCGCCAACGACGTCGAGGTGCGGTTGCCCAGCGGCGAGGCGCGTACCGACCCGGACATCGCGGTCGCGGCCACCCGGGCGCTGGAGTGGGATGCCTTCGTACCGGTCGGCGACATCGACGTGACCGTCTCGAACGCCTGGGTGGTGCTGCGCGGCAACGTCGAGTGGGAGTACCAGCGGCGCGCCGCCGAGCGCTCGGTCTGCCAGCTCACCGCCGTACGCGGGGTGACCAACGGGATCACGGTCCGGCCGCGGTCGCGCCCGGACCCGGACGAGCTGCGGCACCGGATCGAGAGCGCGCTGGTGCGCAGCGTCGAGACCGACGCCCAGGGGATCGAGATCGAGGTGCGGGACGAGACCATCGTGCTGGCCGGCACGGTCCGCTCCTGGCTCGAACGGGAGGAGGCGGAGCGGGTCGCCTGGTCCGCGCCGGGCATCACCACCGTGCACAACCACATCACGGTGCGGCTGTGACCGGCGCGGCCGAACCGGAACCCGAGGTCGTCGTCGGCGTCGTCGCGTCGCCCGGACCCGCCGGCGAGCTGGCCGGACAGGTCGGGACCGAGCTGACGGAGCTGCTCCGGGCCCGTCTGCCGGGCGTACGGTGGGCCGTACGGGTCCTCACCGAGCGGCCCACCGGCGCGCCGACCGAGCTGGCCCAGGTGATCGACGCCGTCCGCCAGCGGCTGCTCGCCGAGGGTTGGAACCTGGCCGTCTGCCTGACCGACCTGCCGCTGCGGACCGGCCGCCGCCCGGTCGTGGCCCACGCCAGCGTCAGCCACGGGGTGGCGGTGCTCTCGCTGCCCGCCCTCGGTCCGGTCGCCCTCACCCGGCGGGCCCCGGGCGAGCTGGCGCGGCTGGTCGCCGCGCTGACCGGCGACGCGGACCGGACGGAGCCGCGGACGGGCACGGCGGAGGCGCGGACGGGCACGGCGGAGGCGCGGACGGGCACGGCGGAGGCGCGGACGGGCACGGCGGAGGCGCGGACGGGCATGGCGGAGGCGCGGCGCCGGGTCGCCGACCGGCGGCTGCGCGAGATCGGTACCCGGGTACCGGCGGACCGGCACGGGCTCGGGCTGGTCGGCGCCGTGATCGGAGGCAAGCGGCGGCTGCTGGCCGGCGTGCTGCGCGCCAACCGGCCGTGGCGGCTGGCGTCACGGCTGCCCCGCGCCCTGGTCGCCGCCTTCGCGACCGGCGTCTTCGCCCTGGTCACCGTCGACATCTGGGAGCTGGCCGGCCCGCTCGGCGCGGCCCGGATGGTGCTGCTGGCGGTCGGCTCGGTGGTCGCGTTGACGCTGACCATCCTGCTCGGCGCCGGCCTGCTGGAACGGGTGCCGCCCGGTGCGCCCGCCCGGTCACCGGCGCGGGAACAGGCCGTGCTCTTCAACGTGGCCACGGTGCTCACCGTGCTGCTGGGCGTGGTGGCGCTGTACCTGGTGCTCTGGGTCCTCACGGTGATCGGCTCGCTGCTGCTGGTACCGGCGGAGCTGCTGAGCGAGAAGACCAACCATCACGCCGGTGCCGTCGACCAGATCATGCTGGGCTGGCTGGCCAGCGCGCTGGCGACCGCCGGCGGGGCGCTCGGCGTGGCGCTGGAGAGCGACGCGACCGTCCGGGAGGCCACCTACCGGTACCGGCCGGGCGTGGCGCCGGTCGACGCGGCGGGAACCACCCGTACGGGGTGACCACCGCTCACCCCCCGGCGGACGACGATGACCTTCATGACCACCCCGCTCCAGGTGACGGTCAGTCGGTTGCGCGTGCCGGTGACCGACGAGGACCACATCCGCGGCCCGGCGGACGCCGCGGTCACGCTCGTCGAGTACGGCGACTTCCAGTGCCCGCACTGCGGTGCCGCGTACGCCAGCGTGCGCGAGGTGCTCCGCCAGCGCGGGACGACCGTACGGTTGGTCTTCCGCCACTTCCCCATCGTCAACGTGCACCCGTACGCGGAGAGCGCGGCCGAGGTCTCCGAGGCGGCCGGCGCCCGGGACCGGTTCTGGGAGATGCACGACTGGCTCTTCGAACACCAGGACCAGCTCGACCCGGTGCACCTGTCGCTCGGGGTGCAGCAGCTCGGCCTGCCGGTCGACCCGATCGGCGAGGAGGTGCGGGCGCACCGGCACCTGGACCGGGTGCGGCGCGACTTCGTCGGCGGCATCCGCAGCGGCGTGAACGGCATCCCGACCTTCTTCGTCAACGGCGTCCGGCACGACGGCTCGTACGCCGTGGCGGAGCTGCTCGCCTCGGTCGACGCGGCCGCCGGCACCTGACGCCGCGCGGCCCGGCACGCGGCCCGCCGTGACGCGCGGCACGGCTCGACCTGCGGCGCGGGGCGCGCGGCCCACCTCGACGGCCCGGCGCGGCCGGGTCAGAGGAGCCGGAGTTCGCGGGCCCGGCGCACCGCCTCCCGCCGCCGGGTGGCGTCCAGCTTCCGGTAGATGTTGCGCACGTGCGTCTTCACCGTGTTGACCGAGAGCGAGAGTTCGCTCGCGATCTCCACGTTGGAGAGGATGCTCTGCAGGTAGCGCAGGATGGTCAGCTCCCGCTCGGTCAGCGGCTCACCCAGCAGCGGCGAGGCGCCGCCCGCCGGCCCGGCCCGCTCCCCGCTCGCCTCGACCAGCTGGCTCAGCGTCGGCCAGTGCGCGGTCCCCGAGTCCAGGTGCGCGGCGAGCAGGTCGCGGGCGGAGGGCTCGGCCCGGGTGAGGAAGCGCCGGAAACCCTCCGGCTCGGCCAGCTCCAGCACCCGCTCCAGGGTGCGGGCGGCCCGCCGGCCGTCCCCGGCCCGCTGGGCGGTCACCGCGTCCAGCAACCCCGCCTCCAGTCGTACCGGCAGCGGCCAGTCCCCCGCGCGCGGCCCCTGCCAGTCCGGCAGGACCCGGGCGGCGGCGTGCGGGTCGCCCGCGCGCAGGTGGGCCCGGGACAGCGCGACGGCCAGCGGCTCGGTCGGCGGTACCGCCTCCTCCAGCGCCGGGCCCAGCAGCTCGCGGGCGCCGTCCGTGTCCCCGTGCGCGGTGCGCAGGTCGGCCTCGGCGGCGAGCAGCCAGCCGGCCAGCTCGGCGGCGCGCCCGCACCCGGCCAGCCCCCGGCGGGCGGCCAGCAGGAGCTGGTGGCCACCCGCCAGATCACCCTGGTCGCGCAGCAGTTGGGCGCGGACCAGGGCGGCGAGCGCCGCCTCGACCGGCGCCTCGCGGGCCGCGCCGTAACGGCCGGTGGCCAGCTCCAGGTGCGCGCGGGCCTCCGCGTTCCGGTCCCGGTGCAGCGCCACGGTCGCCAGGGCCAGGTACGCGTACGCGCGGTCGCGCGGCTCCGGGTCGGTCCTCGACACCGCCGCCAGCGCCACCCGGGCGGTCTCCTCGGCCGAGCCCAGCCGGCCCCGCGCCGCGCGGACGAGCGCGAGCCGGGCCGCGCAGGCGAGCGTGGCCCGGGCCAGCCCGGCCGGTTCCGCCTCGGCCAGGCCGAGGGCCAGCTCGGCCTCGGCGCCGGTCAGGTCGCCCTCGTCGAGCAGGGCCGCGCCGAGCAGGGCACGGGCGACCACGCGGGCCCCGACCGCGTCGGGCAGCCCCGGCGCCTCGGCCGCCCCCGGCGCGCCCGGCAGCACGGCGACCTCCGGGCCGCCGGCGCCCGGCGGCGCCGCCTCGGCGCCGCCCCGGGCCGGGGCCGGGAGGCCGGCCGCCGCCCCGGGAGTCTCCGACCAGCCGCCCGGCCCGGGAGCCGGGGCCCCGACCGGCTCGCCGAGCGCCCGCAGCCGGGCCGCCGTCGCGCGGACCGCCGCCCCGTCCCCGGCCAGCCGGGCCCCGGCGAGGCGCAGGGCCGTGGCGACCAGCGCGAGACGCTGCCGCCGCGCGCCGTCGACCCGCCGTTCCCCCTCGGCGACCAGCCGCAGGTACGCCGTGGCGCCCGACAGGTCGTACCGGTCCAGCCGCTCCGCCGCGCAGGCCAGTGCCAGCTCCGGCGCGGCCCGTACCGCCTCGGGCGGGGGCGGCGCCGTGGGCGCGACGGGCGCGTCCGCGCGGGCGGGTTCGGCGTACGGCAGCAGCTCCGGCCAGCCGGCCGTCAGGACGGTACCCGCCAACGCCCAGTCGCCGGCGGCGAGCGCGTGCCGCAGCGCGGGCGCGGGCAGCGCGTGCCCGGCGTACCAGCCGGCCGCCCGCCGGTGCAGTTCCCGCAGCTCGGCGGCGGGGCGCTGGCGCAACTGGGCCCGCAGCAGCTCGCCGAGCATCCGGTGGCAGCGGTACGCCGGTGGCCGGGTACCGAGCGCCACGAGAAAGCCGGTGTTCCGTTCCAGCACGCTCAGGAGGCTCTCGCCGTCCGTACGGTCGCTCAGCGCGCCGAGCAGCTCCCCCGACACCGACTCGACCAGGCCGGCCCGCCACAGCGCCTCGCGCGCCTCGCCGTCCAGCCCGGCCAGCACCTCCTCGGTCAGGTAGTCGGCGACGGCGGGGTGGTCGCCGGTGAACTCCTCGACGAGGCGCGCCGGATCGGGATGGTGGCGCGCCGCGAGCGCGGCGAGCCGCAGCCCGGCCGGCCACCCCTCGGTACGGGCGCACAGCTCGCGTACCCGGGCCGCGGGCAGTGCCAGCCCCTGGCCGGCCAGCAGCTCGGCCGCCTCCTCCTCGGTGAACGCCAGCTCGGCGGCGCGCAGCTCGGTCAGCTCGCCGCTGAGCCGGCGGCGGGCCAGCCCCAGCGCCGGCTCGCCGCGCGCGCCGATGACCAGCCGGAGCCGCCCACCGGAGTGCCGCAGCAGGTACGCCAGGGCGTCGAGCGCGTCGGGTTCGGTGATCCGGTGCAGGTCGTCGAGGACGAGGACGGCCGGTTCGGGCCGGCGGGCGAGCACGGCGGCGAGCCGGTCGAGCAGGGCCCGCTCGGGCCGCGTCTCGGGACCGGCCGGGCGCGTGTCCGGGGCGGGCAGCGGGACGAGGGGCGCCAGCGCCGCCCGCAGGTACGACCAGAGCCGGCCCCCGGAGTCGCCGGGCTCGACCGACACCCAGGCGTGGCCGCCGGCGCGTTCGCGGGTCCGGTACCAGGAGCCGAGCAGGGTCGTCTTGCCCCAGCCGGCCGGCGCGCTGACCAGCGTGACCGGGCCGGCGACGCCGCTGTCGAGCAGCTCGACGAGCCGGGGGCGCGCGATCACGCCGTCCGGCAGCCGCTCCTCGGGCATCCGTCCCTCCCCCCACGGACAAGAGAATCCTTGGTCCGGCGGCGGCATACCCGGCGCGGCGGGCTTCACCCCTTCGGGGGGAGCCGGGTTCACCCGGGGCGGCCCGACGATGCCGGGGTGAGCTGGGTGCACAGGACCGCGGCGGCCGCGGCGGCGCTCACCGCCGGCGGGGTCGCCGTCCGGCGGGCGTTCGCCCGGCGCGCCGCCGACGACTGGCCGGAGATCGACTCGGCCGATCCGGACGTCCGCCGCTGGCAGGTGGTGACGGTGCACCGGCCGCGCGAGGAGGTGCTGGTCGACGGCCGGCTGCCGGAACCGCTGGCCCGGCTCGGTGACGGCGTGGAGGTACGGGTACGCCCCGCTCCGGGCGACCGCGGCACGGAGCTGGCCGCCCGGCTGCGGGGCGACGGCAACCGGCTCACCGGCATGGCCGCCCACGTCACCGGCGACGACCCGCGGCTGGTGGTACGCGAGTCGCTGCGGCAGAGCAAGCAGCTCGCCGAGACGGGTGAGCTGCTCCGCCCGGACCGGCCCGCGGCCGGCCGCCGCGCCGGGCTGAACCGTCCGCTGGACCGCCCGCCCGACTATTCGCTCGACCGTCCGCTCGACCGCCCGGTGACCGGCCGCCGCGCCGCGCCGGACCGCCCGCTCGACTATTCCCGCGACCGCCGGCCCGACCACCCCTCGACCGGGCACCGCGCCGCGCCGGACCGCCCGCTCGACCAGCCGCTGGAGAACCCGCTGGAGGGCCCGCCGGAGCCGGTCGTCGAGCGGTCCCCGGACGGCGAGGGAACGCGGTGAGGGCGGCCACGGCCCGGAGGGGGGCCGGTCGACGATGAGGGCCCTGTGCTGGGAGGGCGCGAACGGGCTGGCGGTCGAGGAGGTCCCGGACCCCGAGATCCGCAACGCGCAGGACATGATCGTGCGGGTACGCCGGTCGGCGACCTGCGGTTCGGATCTGCACCTGCTCGGCGGGCACATCCCGTTCATGCAGTCCGGTGACGTGCTCGGGCACGAGTTCCTGGGCGAGGTGGTGGAGGTCGGTCCGGAGGTGCGCCGGCACGCGGTCGGCGACCGGGTGGTGGTCTGCTCGTTCGTCGCCTGCGGGCGGTGCTGGTACTGCCGGCGGGGCCTCTTCTCCTGCTGCGACAACGGCAGCACCAACCCCGCCGTCACCGAGTTCGCCTGGGGGTACGCGCCGGGCGGCTGCTACGGCTACTCGCACGCGATGGGCGGCTTCGCCGGCAGCCACGCCGAGTACATCCGGGTGCCCTACGCCGACCAGGGGGCGTTCACGGTGCCGGACGAGGTCAGCGACGACCGGGCGGTCTTCGCCTCCGACTCGGCGCCGACCGGCTGGATGGGGGCGGAGCTGGGCGACGTGCGACCAGGTGACGTGGTGGCGGTCTGGGGCTGCGGCGCGGTGGGGCAGCTCGCTGCCCGGGCCGCGACGCTCCTGGGCGCCGAACGGGTGATCGGGATCGACCGGTACGACTACCGGCTGCGCATGGCCGAACGGCACGCCGGCGCCGAGACGATCAACTACGCGGAGACCGACGTCGGCGCGGAGCTGCGGGAGCGTACCGGCGGGCGCGGGCCGGACGTCTGCATCGAGGCGGTCGGCATGGCGGCGTCCGACTCCGCCCCGCGCCCGACGCCCGACCGGGTGGGCGACCGGGTGACGCGGCGGCTGCGGATCGGGCCCGACCGGGCGGTGGCGGTACGCGAGGCGATCCAGTCCTGCCGCAAGGGCGGCAGCGTCTTCGTCCTCGGGGTCTTCACCGGGTTCGTGGACCGGTTCCCCCTCGGCGCGGCGATGAACAAGGGGCTGACCGTCCGCGCCGCCCAGCAGCACGGGCAGCGGTACATCCCGATGCTGCTGGAGCGGATGCGGCGCGGGGAACTGGTCACCGAGCACCTGGCGACGCACCGGCTGCCGCTGGACGAGGCGCCGCGCGGGTACGACCTGTTCCGCGAGAAGTCCGACGGCTGCGTACGGGCCGTCTTCCAGCCGGACCTGCGGTGAGAGGGCATCCCGGAGGCCGCCCGGCCAGCTGACGAGTTGACCGGGCGGCCAGCGGGGATCAAGTGAGTTCGTGGCCCGTCGTACTGTCGACGTGCTCGGGGATCGCGCCGTCGTGACGGTCACCGGTGGTCGACGTGCCGGACGGTTCGAACATCAGGATGGCCCCGCCGGGCGAGGACGGTTTGTGCGGAGTGCCCTTCGGGACCACGAAAACGTCACCGGTGCGGAGACTGACGGTCCGCTCCGCACCGTCGGGATCGCGCAGCGCGATGTCGAACTGCCCGTCCAGCGCGAGGAAGAACTCGTCGGTGTCGTCGTGGACGTGCCACACGTGCTCGCCACGGGTGTGCGCGATCCGGACGTCGTAGTCGTTCATCCGGGCCACGATCCGGGGGCTGTAGATCTGCTCGAACGAGGCCAGCGCCGCGCCGAGGTTGACCGGGTTGATCATCATGCGCCCAGCCTGCCCGGGCCGGCGACCGGGCGTCTTGTACGTTGTTGATGTGGACGAGCCAGTCCCCGAGCCGTCCCGGGCCGTCGCCTGGCGACCGAAGGTTCCCGGGATATCAGAGGTGTTCCATGCCCGGATCGTCGGTTACCGCTACCCGACGCACTGTCACGACACGTGGACCGTCCTGATCGTCGACGACGGGGCCATACGGTACGACTTGGACACCCGCCATTACGGCGCGATCGGTGAAACCGTCACCATATTGCCGCCCGGCGTAGCCCACAACGGCTACCCGTCGGAGCGCTTCGGCCGGTTCCACAAGCGCAACCTCTACCTGAACGGTGATTTCCTGCCGCACGATCTCGTCGGTCCCGCCGTCGACGCCTCCACCTTCCGTGATCGGCAACTGCGTACCGCGATCAGCAGGCTGCACGACAGCCTCCGCGCACCCGAAGGGCTGGATGTCGAAGCGCGGCTGGCGCTGATCGCGGAGCGACTGCAGCAGCATCTACAGCGCCGCGCACCAACCGCTCGGGAGCCGGAGCCGTTCATCGCCGGCCAGCTCCGTGCGTATCTGGACGCACACATCACCGGTAAAGCTGTCCTACGCGATGCCGCCGAACTGCTGGACCGGAGCATCCCGCACCTGGTCCGCAGTTTCACTCGGCGCTACCGTATCTCCCCGCACGCCTACGTCATCGGCGCACGTATCGACCTGGCACGAAAACTGTTGCTGCAAGGACAGCCTGTTGCCAGTGTCGCCGCCGAGGTCGGCTTCCACGATCAAGCACACTTCACACGCCATTTCAGGCGTCACGTGTCGATTCCACCCGCCCGCTATGCGAACAGCGCTCCGCCGCCCGATTGAGCTTCAGCCCGCGCCCCCAACCCGGCGGGACCGCACGTCGACCGGCACCGGGCGCTCGGGCGGTACCGTACGCCCCGACCCGCCGGGCACGGTACGGCCCGACCCGGCGTACTCAGCGGCGGCCTCGTACGCCCCGCGCATTACGGGAAAGCGCCATCGTCGGACACCCGACTGCCGCCCTGTCGCCGCATTGGCGGGCGGCGGCCCGGCGGATGGACCAGACTCGTAGCCGCGTGCCGCCGGCGGCGGCGGGCTGTCGATCATCACCGTTCGCCATGCGCGGGCCGGGAAGGATGCCGGGTGCTCCCGATACAGGCGCGCGAAGCGAACCAGGCCCCGCTCCGGTCCGATCCGGACCGGGTCCGCCCGGTCACGCTGCGGTTCCTGGTGGCGGCGAAGGCTACCTCCGGCCGGCCGCCCCCGACGCCCGCGCCGGAGCGACCCGAGACGCCACCGGGGCGGCCCGAGGCGCCACCGGGGCGGCCCGAGACGGCACCGGCGGCCGGACGGCCGCACCTGGGCGGCGGCGCCTGGGTGATCGGGGTCAGCCTCGACCCGCAGCAGCCCGGCTGGGTCCGGCTCGCCCCGGACGCCGGGTACGACCGGGGCCGCCTCGACCGCCTCCGGCCGTACGACGTCGTCCGCGTCGAGGCCCGGCCGATGTGGCGGCTGGGATGCCGGGAGATCTGGCGTCCGCTGCTGCACAGCATGCGTACCGAACACCACCTCAAGCAGTGGCAACCACGGCGGCGCTGGCTCGAACCGTACGTCGGAGGCTCGATGTGCCGGCTGGAGCGCCGCCCGGCGCGCGGGCCGTCGCTGGCCCTGATCCGCGCCCGGGACGTCAGCGGGCTGCGGCTCTGGCCGGACCGGGCGCCGGGCGGGGTCCGCTACCGGGGCGCGTACCGGTACCGCTGCCACGACCCCGCCTGCCCGGGGCACGAGCACGAGATCGTCGACTGGGACTTCCTGGCGTTGCAGCGCCGGCTGACCGCGCTGCCGGACGCCCGGCTGCGGCGGGCGCTGCGGAACAACTACCTGTACCGGATGTGCGCCCCGGACCGGGCCGTGGCCTTCTACGTCGGCCAGGCGGACCGCCCCACGGACGGATTCCGCGTGCTCGGCGTCTACTGGCCGCCCCGCTGACTCGACAGCCGGGACGGCCCGGGCCGCGCGCACACGGTCAGCCGCGCGGCACCACCACCCCGGCCGCGCCCCCGCCCCGGCGGACCGGTTCGGTCACCGCGAGCAGCCCGCCCCGGGGCAGGAACTCGATCCCGGTCGCGGCGCCGATCTCGGCGCTGGCGGTGTACGTGTGGCCGAGTCCGGCCAGCGCCACCCCCTCGGGCGAGGAGACGAACGCCGGCTCGGCCGTCACCGTGGCGGTGTTGCGCTGGCTGGCCCGGGGCGCCGCCAGGGCGTCGGGCAGGCTCAGGCCGAGGTCGATTCGGCCGACCAGGATCTGCAGCACGGTGGTGATGATGGTCGAACCGCCGGGCGAGCCGACCGCCAGGTACGGCCGGCCGCCCGCGAGCACGATCGTCGGGGACATGGAGCTGCGCGGACGCTTGCCGGCGGCGGGCAGGTTCGGGTCGGCCGCGTCGCCCTGGGTGGGCGTGAAGTTGAAGTCGGTCAGCTCGTTGTTGAGCAGGAATCCCCGGCCCGGTACGACCATCGCGTTGCCGCCGGTCTGCTCGATCGTGAGGGTGTACTCGACCACGTTGCCCCAGCGGTCGGCGACGGTCAGGTTCGTGGTGTGGTTCTCGTACCCGCCGAAGGCGCCGCCGCCCGTGACCGCGCAGCCGCCGTACCGGCCGTCGGGCGTACCGGGGGCCACCGGCTTCGCCGCCGCCCGGGCCGGGTCGATCCGGCAGGCCCGCTCGGCGGCGAAGCCGTCGCTGAGCAGCTCGTCGAGGAGGCGGCGGGGCGTACCGTCGCCGACGTAGCGGTTGCGGTCGGCGAAGGCGAGCGCGCTCGCCTCGAGGTAGCGGTGCAGAGCCTGGGTCCGGTCGAGCCGGGACAGGTCGGAGCGCTCCAGGATGTTCAGCGCCTCGCCGACGGTCGAGCCGCCGCTGGAGGGCGTCGGCATGCCGTACACGTCGAGGCCCCGGTAGCGGGAGTGGGTCGGGGCGGGAAAGCGGACCTCGTAGCGGGCGAGGTCGTCCAGGGTCATCGCGCCCGGGCGGATCGGGTACGCCCACGCGCCGGTCGGGTTCGTCGAGACCGGTGGGCGCCGTACGGTCGCCACGATGTCCCGGGCGACCGGCCCCCGGTACAGCGCGTCGACGCCGTCGCGCGCGATCAGCCGGTACGTGTCGGCGAGGTCCGGGTTGCGGAAGAGCGAACCGACGGCCGGCGGCTGTCCGCCGGGCAGGTAGAGCCGGCTGGTCGAGGCGAACTGCCCGAACGGCGCCGCGTTGTCGCTGATCTGGCTGCGGAAGGTCGGGTCCACCCGGAAGCCCTGCTCGGCCACCTGGATCGCCGGGCGCAGCGACTCGGCCAGCGAGCGGCTCCCCCACCGGCGCAGCGCGGCCTGCCAGGTCGGCAGGGTGCCCGGCACGCCGACCGAGAGGCCGCTGACCCGGGCCTCGTCGAAGCCGTACGCCCGGCCGGTGGCCGGGTCGACGAAGTGGTCCGACCGGGTCGCGGCGGGCGCCGACTCGCGGCCGTCGATGGTGGCGACCCGGCCGGTACGCGCGTCGTGGTAGACGAGGAAGCCGCCGCCACCGATGCCGGCCGAGAAGGGTTCGGTCACGCCGAGCGTGGCCGCCGCCGCCACGGCCGCGTCGACCGCGTTGCCGCCGCCGCGCAGCACCTCCAGCCCGACCCGGGTCGCCTCGGGGTCCACGGTGGCCACGGCGCCGCCGTAGCCGCTGGCGGTGGTGGTGCGCTCCGGCCGTACGGCCGTGCCCGGTCCGGTCGCCGCGGTCGCGGTACCGGCCGGTGCCGCGACGAGCAGCGCGAGCGTGGCCGCGCCGATCCCGATGCCGTGCCGCCCAACCATTGGCGCCTCCCTCGATCGACGGTGTTCGTCCTCCTGCCTACCCTGCCGGCGGCCGGGTCACAAGCGGGAGCCGCGATCGAGGGCAGGAACCACGCCGGTCACCGGTGTGCCGGGCCCGCCGCGGCGGGCAGCGGGCGGTCAGCGGTCGCCGGTGGGGAGTTCGTGGTAGTGCGGCGCGCGCACCTGTCCGGACAGTTCGCCGATCGCGTCCATGATCTCGTCGGTCACGGCCCGGCGGGCCCGGGCGGAGGTGGCCATGCCCCGCCACCGCGGAAAGGTCAGCGGCGCTCCGAACCGGACGGTGACCGGGCAGCGCCGGGGCAGCCGGGCGCCCGGTGGCAGGATCCGCTCGGTGCCGGCCACCGCGACCGGGACCACCGGTACGTCGGCCGTGAGGGCGAGCCAGGCCACCCCGGTACGGCCCCGGTGCAGCCGCCCGTCCAGCGACCGGGTGCCCTCGGGGTAGATGCCGAAGGCGTCGCCGGCGGCGAGTACGCCCAGCGCCTCGTCCAGGGAGGCCAGCGCGGACCGGTTCGCGCCGCGCCGGACCGGCACCGCGCCGAGGGTACGCAGTCCCCAGCCGGTCAGCCGGGTCTTGAGCCCGCCGCCGTGGAAGTACTCGGCTTTGGCCAGGAAGGCAACCCGGCGCGGGGCGGCCAGCGGGATGGCGACGCTGTCGACGGCGGCCAGGTGGTTGCTGGCCAGGATCACCGCCCCGGTGCGGGGCACGTGCTCCGTACCCTCGACGACGGGACGGTAGTAGGCCCGGGCGAGCGGGGTGAGCGCCGATCGGGCGACCTCGTAGATCACGGCAGCACTATAGCGTCCGAACGGTCGGACGCTATAGCCCTCGCGCGCCGGTATGATGCGACGGTGAGTCCCCGCGTGTCGGCCGCCGTCGCCCGCCAGACCCGGGCCAGCATCGTGGCCCGGGCGGTCGCCACCGCCTCCGTGACCGGCCTGGAGGGACTCACCATCGGCCGGCTCGCCACCGACCTCGGCATCAGCAAGTCGGGCCTGCTCGGGCACTTCGGCACCAAGGAGGCGCTCCAGCTCGCGGTCCTGGACGCGGCCGGCGAGATCTTCTGGCGCGAGGTCTGGGAGCCGGTCGCCGCGACCCCGGCCGGGCTGCCCCGGTTCCGGGCCGTCGCGCTCTCCTGGCTCTCCTATCTGGAGCGGGACGTCTTTCCCGGCGGCTGCCTCTTCGTCACCGCCGCGATCGAGTTCGACGACCGCCCCGGACCGGTACGCGACGCGGTGCTCGGCTACGCCACGCGCTGGCAGCGGGAACTCCTCTGGCAGCTGCACCGGGCGACGGACGCCGGCCAGCTCTCCCCCGACACCGACCCGGAGCAGGTGGTCTTCGAACTCACCGGCCTGGTCCTCACCACCCACCAGGCGCTGCGGCTGCGGCGTGACCCGCAGGCGCCCCGCCGGGCCCGGCAGGCGCTGGAGCGGCTGCTCGCCCAGGCCGCGTCCTGTTGATCATGTTGAGTCGAGGCGGGATCCGGGCCTCCGGCTCCCCCGATCACACGCCTGCTACCAACGTCCTGGCCCGGTACACCTAGCCAGCGACCGTGACGGGCACGTCGAGTGTGTCGGTGACGTCGCCGGCATCGATGATCGACAGGCGCAGTCGCCAGGGGCCGGTCGTCATCAGCGGCACGCCGGACACGTCGTAGCGGCCGGTGCCCCAGGACGCGGCGGGGATCGCCGGTGTCGCCAGGCCCATCAGCGGCATGCTGGCCTGGAGGAAGACGCGGGCGTTGCCGACCGGCGCGCCGGTGTGGGTGGCGAGGGTGACGGTGACGGTGGTCCTACCGACCCGCGGGGAGCCGACGGCGATGGTCGCGGCGTAGCGGGTGGTGCCGGCGTACAGGACACTCGCCCCGGGCGGACGCGGCCACAGCAGCCAGCCGAGCGGCGTCGCGACGGCCACCGCGACGGCCACGCCGATGCCGAGCCGGGTACGGCGGACGACGCGTACGGTCATCGCCGGCCCGCCGTGCCGGGCGCGATGGTGAGATCGGCGGGCATGGTGAGGATCCGGTACTGCCGTTCGGCCTGGATCCAGACGCGGTAGTGGCCCGGTTGGGGAAACGTGTAGGTGAAGGAGATCCCCGGTCCGTACGCGGCGACCGTCTCGTCGGCGGCGCTGTCCCCGTTGCCCGGCATCAGGCCGGCCATGCCGTCCATGCCGTCCATGGGCGAGGAGCCGGCGTCGTCCGTGTCGTGCCTGCCGTTCGTGTCGTGCGTGCCGAACAGGGCCGGGGTCAGGTCGCCCATCGAGTGGGCGTGGGCCCAGACCGGCACCCGCTGCGCGGCGGCGCCGACGTCGGCACCGGGCGGGTCGGGAAGCGGCCCGACGACGACGAGGTGGCCCAGCATGCCCAGCCACGGCTGGAGGTCGTTGGTGTCGCCGATCCGGGCGGTGAGGGTGGTCGGCGAGCCCGCCACGGCGACGGCGGCGCGCACCGTCACCGGCGTACCGGACAGGATGGCCGTCGCGTCATAGCCGGGCGCCAGCGGCGGGGGTGCCGGGGTGGGGCCGGCGGCGACACCGGTGATGACGTCGATCCCGGCGGGCGAGCGGACCACCTGAACGCCGCCACCACGCCGTACCAGCTCCACGGAGAGCGCGTAGTGGCCGGTCCGCGGCGGCGTGACGTGCAGCTGGAACACGCCGGGCGCGATGCGTACCGGGTGCGCGTGCCACAGCTGTCCCGACGGCCCGACCATGAGCAGGTGTACGAGGGCGCCGTCGTGTACGACCAGGTCGTCCACCGGTAGCCCGGTGGCGCCGTCGGTCAGGTCGAGGGTGAGATCGGCGGCTCGCCCGGCGACCGGCGCCGGGCCGGGGACCGACAGCAGCACCGGCGGCCGGGAGTAGTCGCCGACCAGCGGCTGGGCCGGCGCGTACGGGTTGGCGGCGTTGTGCACCGTCGGGTCGAGCCGCACGCCGGGCTGGGGCGGCAGCGGCAGCGACGCGGACAGCATCGCGGCGGTGATCGACGTGGACAGCGCCGCCACCACCCCGCCGGCCGGCACGAGCGCCCAGGCGCCGCGCCGGGTGCGCACCGCCACCAGGAGCGAGACGACCAGGAGCGCGCCCGCGACCAGAAACCCGCCGTAGACCGTTCGCTCCGGCGCGGCGGTGGCCTGGGCGAGCACCACGAACGGCACCCGCGCGGTGCGCTGCCCGTCGTCAACCGCCAGCTCCCACGGCCCGGGCCGGTCCACCCACAGCGTCGTGCCGTAACTGCCGGGGACCGCGCCCAGCGTCACCGCGCCACGCGAGGTGGGTACGCCGGCCGGTACGGTCGGTGCCTCGGGCGCGGCGCCGGTGGGGGTCAGCGCCACCCGCAGCGAACCGGCGGCGCTGCCCGCGTGCGTGATCACGTCGAGGCGCAGGGGGCCCGGTGTGGTGGTGACCCGCCGCAGCACCAACGTCAGTTCCCGGTCGCCGAGGGTCTGCGCGACCTGTACGTCACCCCCGTAGGACGGGGTGTCGGCCGCCGCCGGACCGGCGGACACCGCCAGCCACAGCACAGAGAGCACGGCGAGCGGGACGATCCGGAGGAACCGGTACGGGATGGTCTCCATCGGCAGTGACGCTAGGAAACCCCACCGGTCCGGGTCGTCACCCCCGCCGGGGAGCGTCTCCTCCCCTGGACGGGGGAGGTGCCGCCCCCGGTCGGGGTGACGAGACCGGCCATCACGCTTCCTAGCATCGAGGGCGATCTCGTCCCACTCCGGCAAGAGGTGCATCACGATGGACTCAGCGGCTTTCCCGGTGGCCGTCGCACCGGCCGCGCCGGCCCGTACGGCCGCCCGCACCGGCGCCTGGCTGGTGCTGCTCGGCACGGCGGTCACCACGGTCGGGGTGTCCTGGGACATCCAGTGGCACGTCGAGGTCGGCCCGGACAGCTTCTTCACCCTGCCGCACCTGTTGCTCTACCTGGGCAGCGCGCTGTCCGGCCTCGCCAGCCTCACGATGGTGCTGCTGGCGACCTCCGCGCAGCGGGCCGGGCGGCCCTGGCCCCGGTCGGCGGGTGGCCCGCCGGTACGGGTCCTCGGGGGCGCCTTCCACGCCCCGCTCGGGTACCTCGTCGCCGGCGCCGGCGCCGCCTCCTTCCTGCTGTACGGACTGATGGACCTGTGGTGGCACTCGATCTACGGCTTCGACGCGGTGCTGGACACGCCCTCGCACGTGGCGCTGTTCCTGTCGATCTGCGTCACGATGGTGGGCGGCGTCGTCGCCTTCGCCGCCGGCGGTGACCAGGGCTGGGCCCGCGCCGGGATCCTGGTCGGGGTGCCGATCCTCATCCTCTTCGCGCCGACCCCGTTCAACGCGCTCGACGGCCTGCCGCCGGCCGTGAACCCGACCGCCGTCGGTAGCGTGCTGTGCGCGCCTACGCTGCTGCTGATGGGCGCCCTGCTGCTGCGCCGGGGCGGCGCGCTCGGTATCGCGCTGGTGCTCGGCGCGATGCAGGCGCTGCTGTGGTGGTTCTCGCCGTGGGCGGCCAAGGCGTACGCCGCCGCGGTGGGGCTGCCGCTGCGCGAGGGACTCGTCCCACGGGCGCCCCAACTGCCCGCCAGCGTTCCGGTGCTGCTCGTCGCCGCCGCGCTGGTGATCGAGGCCGGATGGTGGCTGCGCGGGCGTGCCGGCGGCACCACGACACCGCTGCTGCTGGCCGTCGGCGCGGTCAGCGGAATCGTGGTCGGCGCCAGCCTGTCGCTGCAACTCGACCTGGCCTCCCCGGCGCGGCATCTGCCGGTCGCCCAGGTGGCGGCGCCGGTGCTCCTGGGGATACCGCTGGGCCTGCTCGCCGGGTATCTGGGCCCGCGGCTGGCCGCGATGCTGCGTACGCCGATCGCCCGGGAGGAGTACTGATGCCCGCTCTTCGCCCGCTGCGGCTCCTCGTGACCGCTCTGGTCGCCACGCTCCTCGCCCTCACCACGGTGACCCCGGCGGTGGCCTACGCGCCGGTCGGCATCGTCCACACCGAACAGGTGCAGGCCGGGCCGTACGCGGTCACGGTCGGCTTCTCCACCTGGCCGATGCGGGCCATGCGCTCGCTGGACATCACGTTCATGCCCAGCGGCGGCACCGCCGGCAAGTCGGGCATCGTGGGCGTCGGCGTGCCCGGCATGCGGGGAGGCCAGCAGCTGGTCAGCCGGCTGGCCCGCCACCCGCGCAAGCGGGACACCTGGGGCCTGGACACCAAGGCGTTCGACAAGTCCGGCAGCTACAGCTTCCGCTTCGTCATCGACGGGCCCCAGGGCCGCGGCGAGGGGGTGCTCCGCGACCTGACCGTCCTCGACCAGCCCGGCCCGCCGCTGCCGTTGAGCTGGACGCTCGCCTGCCTTCCGCTCCTCGGGCTGGTCGCGCTGGTCGCCGTCGCGTGGCGGCGCACCCGTCCGGGGCGTCCGGATCGGTTGGCGGCCCTGCTGCACGGCTGAGGGCACCGGCCGGACGGCTCGGTCGGCGTGGTACCCCCCAGGGCCATCGGCCGTGTCGGGCCTAATCTAGTCCGTGTCCGGGATCGGATCGTCGTACTGGCCCGACCGGCCCGCGTAGAGCCTGCCGTCGCGCATCGGCCACGCGTTCGCGGTGCAGCCGTGCATCCCCAGCGTCTGCTGCTGCATCACCGGCGCGACCCGGCCCTTGCCGGGGCAGAGTTCGTGCCCGTGGCCGAGCCGGTGGCCGACCTCGTGGTTGACCACGTACTGGCGGTACTCCGCCAGCGGCGCGCCGTAGTTCGACACCCCGTGCGCCCAGCGGGCCACGTTGATCACCACCCGGTCGTCGTTGCGGCAGGAGGTGTAGTGGTCGGAGGCGTCGTTGCAGAGCTGGCCCCGGGTGGCCGGGGTGGCCAGGTAGACGGTGAAGTTGGCGGACTCGCCCGGGCCCACCCGCTGCAGGCGCCACCGCCCGCCCGCGGTCCAGCTGCGCGGGTCGCCGAGCGTGGTCACCACCGCCTCGGCGAACTGCTCCGGCGTGACGCCCGTGATGCCGTTCTCCACCGACACCCGGAAGCGCAGCAGCGACCCGGCGGTACCGAGCACCGGGCTGCGCCCGCCCACCGTGCGCCAGGTGCGCGGACCCGCCGCCGGGTAGACCACCGGCGGCGGGGCGGCCGGCGTGGTGACCTCCGGCTCGGGGGTGCGCCCCGAGCGGGACGGCTCGTCGGTCTCGCGCACGACGCCGGTGGTGGGTGTCGCCGCGCCGGCCGCGCCGGGTCCGGAACTGGCGCCGGAGACCACGGTGACGCCGAGCACGCCCACCGCGAGCCCGAGCGCCACCGCCGTCACGGCCGGCAGCAGCAGGCGGCGCGAGCGCGACCGACCGCGGCGGCCCTCGGCGCGGCGCCGTCCGGCGCGCGGGTCACGGGCGCTGCTGGGTCGGGCGGCACGGCGGGCGGACATGGGCGGCTCCTCGGTACTGGGGGGTGAGGGGTGTGGGGGCGGGACCGGGTTCGCGGACCGCGCGCAGCGGGTGGTCGGGAGGGCTCGCCCGTCGCGAGCGAGCACCCGCTCAGGGCAGCAGCTCCGGATCGGCTGCCAGGTCGGCGAGGCGCTGGTCGGACAGGACCTGCCGGCCGAGGGCGTACACGCCGGGGCGGGGGCGGCCGGCCTGCTCCACCATGACCAGCGTGTCGCCGGAGACCCGTACCGCCTGCCGGACGGGACCGGTGATCACCTTCCAGCCCGCGATCCGCACGGGCGTGCCGTTGCCGGCCGACCACATCCGGCACTCCCGCTCCTGCCCGTCCGGGTCGAACGCGCCCTCGCAGGGGTCGGCCGCGGCCAGCGGGTTCGCGGCGCCCCGCAGGTCCGAGACCCGTACCGTCAGCACCGCGGCCCGCCCGTCGAACTGCACCTCCAGCAGCGCCGAGTAGAGCTCCTTCGCCGGCCGCCCCGGTTCGCGCCAGGTCGTCTCCCGCAGCGCGTAGCTGGCACCCTCGCCGAGGGACACCTCGTCCCGCTCCGGCAGCGTGTAGCCCCTCGGTACGGCCACGGTCAGCAACCGCAGCGCCGTCGCGGCCCGGGCCCGGTAGTCGCCGACCGGCGTCGCGCTGGTGGCCGGCGGGGTGGCCGCCGGCGGGGTGGGCAGGGCCGACGGCGACCGGCCGGGCAGCAGGGTGACGAGTCCCGCGGCGAGCAGGACGACCACGGCCGCGCCGGCCCGGCCGACCCGCCGGCGGAACAGCCGTCGCCCGTTGCGGGCGAGCACGTCGTCGACCGGCAGCGGCACCCCGGGCGGCGGCCCCGGCTCGACGGCCCGCGTCAGCAGTTCCCGGATCGCGCTCTCGCTCATCGCAGTCCTTCCGCCTCGACCAGTGCCAGCGAGCCCAGCCGGGTCCGCAGCGCCGCCAGCGCCCGGGAGGTGTGCGTCTTGACCGCGCCCTCGGAGATACCGAGCACCTCGGCGGCCTGCGCCACGGACATGTCCTCGAAGAAGCGCAGCACCACGGTGGCGCGCTGGCGGTCGGGCAGGCCGGCCAGCGCGTCGAGCAGGACCAGGCGGTCCTCGGTGCCGCCGTCGGGCGCGCCCGCCTCGGGCACCTCGCGCACCGGGTCCTCGCGCCGCCAGGCGCGCCGACGTTCGCTGAGGAAGGTGCGCACCAGCGTGCGGTGGGCGTACTGGTCGAGGTGCTCGTACCGGTAGATCCGCGGCCAGGCCAGGTACAGCTTGGTGAAGGCGGCCTGCACCAGGTCCTCGGCCAGGTGCCAGTCGCCGCAGAGCAGGTACGCGACGGAGCGCAGCCGGGGTCCACGGGCGAGGTAGAAGTCCCGGAAGCCCTGGTCCCGCGCGGCGGCCGGGTCCCGACCCCGCCCCGCCCCCGCCTCCTTGTGACGCACACGGATATAACGCGACCCGACGGACGCGCGGTTGACGTGATCCACGACATGATCGCGAGGGCGGGACGGCGTCGCGCGAACGGCACGCTGCGGCACCAGAGCTTTACGCACCGTACGAAAAGTACGGTTAGCGTGGATTCACGCAACGTGATGATGTTGCTTGGAGACGGCCGAAACCGTCGCACCCGTAGCGGAGAGTAGGGCAACCTTCACGTCGAGGAGTGATGGTGATGCCGCGAGTCCGTTCGTACCTCCGCCGGGACGGCACCCGGGTCCGGGCACACCGGCGCGCGCACGCCCGCGGGCGCACCCCCAGCCGACGCCCGCCCACCCGGCGCGCCGGAGTCCGGCGCCGGGCCCGGCTGCGGACCCGGCGGCTGCCGAGCGGTCGCCTCGTCCTCGCCCTGCTCGGGCTCTCCGCCACGCTCTGGCTGACCAGCGCGGTGCTCTCCTTCGTCGGCGATCATCCCCGCTGGTCCGCGCTGATCGTGCTGCTGCTCGCCGCGGCCGGTCTCGGCGGCTGGTGCGCGCTGGCCCGGGTACGCGGCCGGCACGCCGCGCGGCAGGCCGAACGCGAACGCCACATCGAGGTCACCGACGCGATGAGCGGGCCGCAGTTCGAGCGCTGGGTGGCCGCACTGCTGACCGCCTCCGGCTTCACCGCGGTACGGGTCTGCGGGCGCTCCGCCGACCGGGGCGCGGACATCCTCGCCGTCGCGCCGGACGGGCGACGCACGGTCGTGCAGTGCAAACGCCACGCGGAGCGCAACCCGGTCGGCAGCGCCGCCATCCAGCGGTTCGCCGGCACGTGCCGGGCGGTGCACCGGGGCGAGCTGTGCCTGATCGTCACCAACGGCCGCTTCACCGCCGGCGACGGCGTCGCCCTCGCCCGCGAGCTGGAAATCGTGCTGGTCGACCGGGCCGCGTTGCGCCTCTGGGCGCACAGCCACCGGCCACCCCCCGGGATCGCCGCCGCCTGGCACCGCCAGGCCGCCTGACTTGACCCTCGACCAGGTCGAGGGCCCATGATCTCCGGGTGGGAAGCGACATGCGCAGCATCGGCGAGATGGCCCGCGCCAGCGGATTGAGCGTCAGCGCCCTGCGCTTCTACGACCAGGCCGGCGTGCTGGTCCCCGCCGCGGTCGACCCCGAGACGGGCTACCGGTGGTACGACCCGGCGCAGCTCGGCCCGGCTCGGCTGGTCGCCAGCCTCCGACGGGTCGGCATGCCGCTGGCCCAGATCACCGAGCTGCTGGCGCGCTGGCCCGACGCCCCGGCGGTACGCCGCCTGCTCGACGCGCACCTGCGGCGGCTGGAGGAGGGCCTCGCCGACGCGCGGCGGGAACTCTCCCGCGTGCACGGCCTGCTCGACCAGGCCGAACAACCGGCCGCCCCGCCCACCCGGCTGCGGCTGGCCGGCGTCGAGCTGGCCGCCGCGCTCGACCGGGTCCGGTTCGCCGTCGGGCACGACCCCGAGCTGCCGGTCCTCGGCGGCGTGCTCTTCGAGGTCGAGGGGGAGTTGCTGCGGCTGGTCGCCACCGACCGGTACCGGCTGGCGGTCGCGGCGGCGGAGCTGCGGGCCGTCGAGGGCCCGCCCGTGCGGGCCCTGGTACCGGCGACCGGCGCCGACGAGATCCGCGCCCTGCTGGCCGGCGGTCGGCCCGCCCGCCCGGGCGGCGACCGCGCGGCGGGCGAGATCTCGGTCCGGGTCGAGGCGGCCGGGGTCACCGTACGCGCGGGCGCCCGGACCGCGACCGTCCCGCTCCTGGAGGACGACTTCCCCGACTACCGGCGGCTGCTGCACGCCCGGCACGCCGAGGCGGCACCCCGCCGGGTCACCGTCGACGGTCCCGCGCTGCGCCGGGCGCTGCGCTCCGGCGAGGCCCCGGTGGTCGTACGCGAACACGACGGGGTCCGCCGCGACCTGGCGGTCCTCGCCGTCGACCCGGACGGCGCGGTGGCGCTGCTCGACGAGGAGGCGCTCGCCGGCGGCGGTACGGCGCACGTGGCGGTCAACCGCGAGTTCCTGCTCGACGCGCTGGAGGCCGGGGTACGGGCGCGCCCCGGGGCACCCGGGCAGCTCGTGCTGGAGCTGGACGGGCCGATCGGCCCGCTGGCCGTACGCGTGCCCGGCGACGAGCGCAGCTTCTCGGTGCTGATGCCGTTCCGGCTCGCCCCGACCGGCTCCCCGGCCTGACCGAGAACGCCGCTCCGGCCCGGCTAGGCCGTCTCGGTGAGCCGCAGCGCCAGCGCCGGGCACATCTGCACCGCCTTTCGCGCCCCGGACTCCAACCAGGTCGGTACCGGCGTGGGCGGGAAGGCGGGGAAGCCGTTGCCGTCCAGCCGGATGAACTCCGGTACCAGGTGCGCGCAGAGGCCGTGCCCGTCGCAGCGGGACCAGTCGACCGCGAGCCGAGCCGGGGTGGTCGTCGCCGAGGCCGGCAGCCCCATCACCCCCGCGACCCGCCGGCCGCACCCGTCCCGGGTGGAGTGCGCGGCGACGTCGTCGGCGAAGACCTCCAGCGCGGAGATGGCGAACCGGGCCGTACCGTCGGGGTGGCTGCACGCGCCCCGGCCCCGGACCACGTTCGCGGCCGAGCGGACCACCTCCACGGCGGCGCTGCCGGCGACGATCAGGTCCACCGACCGGGCCAGGTCCGGCAGCCCGAGCCGGCACGGCCCGCACTGTCCGGCGGACTCCCCGGCGAGGTACTGCACCACCTGGGCGACCTCGCCGAGCGGGCAGGTGTCGGCGCCGAGCGGGATGATGATGCCGGCACCGAGCGTGCCGCCCGCCGCGGTGAGGCCCTTGCGGGAGACCTCGGCCTTGGCCGCCGCCGCCGCGCTGATCCACTTGCCGTGGTAGCCGCCGACCAGCACCCCCGGCCCGTCGGGCACCTCGCAGAGCTCCAGCACCTCGCGCAGCGGCGTACCGGCCGGGCACTCCACCACCGCCGGCCGCTTGGCCGCACCGGTCACCGTGAGCAACACGGTTCCCGGCTCCTCGGCGGTACCGACGGTGGCGTACTCGTACGGGCCGAGCCGGGCGGCGACCGCGAGCTGCGCGTACGTCTCCGCGTTGGAGAGCAGGGTGGGCAGCCCGGAGACCCCGGCGTCGCTGGCCCGCTGCTTGCGTCCCGGCGGGATGTGCGCCTCGCCGTTGATGCCGCGCACCAGTGCCCCGCCCTCGCCGGAGATGAACCGGTGCGGAACGGTGACGATCCCGGTCGGTACCGGCATCCGGCGCTCGGCCAGCGCGGCGGCGAGCGACCCCTCGCCGACCCCGTCGTCGGCGACACCGATCACGATCTCCTCGGCGTCCAGCGCGTACGCCGCCAGCGCCGCGCCGTCCAGGATCAGGTGCGGTGCCCGGGTGAGCAGCACCTTGTCCTTCCAGCTCGCCGGCTCGCCCTCGGTCGCGTTGACCACGACCACCGGTGGCAGGTCCCGCTTCTCCGCCGATTCGAGCACCGCGCGCAGCTTCCGGGCGAACGGGAAGGCGGCCCCGCCCTTGCCCTTGAGTTCGATCCCCTCGACCAGCCGCATCAGGCTGGCCGGCGAGAGCGGGCCGACCGGTCCGTGCACCTCCTCGTGCGCCCGCAGGTCGAGCCGGCCGAACTCGTCGAAGCCGGCGGTCAGCCGGGGCTGACCGAAGCAGGCGACGGGTGGGACGGTGGTCCGGCTCACTTGGCCTCGCCCCGCAGCTCGCGCCAGTACGCCTCGTCCAGCACGTCACCGGCGGCCTTGCGCCGGCGCGCCGACCGGCCGGACTCCGCCGCGGCCTCGGCCGCGGCGGCGCGCATCGCCCGCCGGGAGGCGAGGTCGACCAGGGTCGGGGTGTCGTCGACCGCCGGTCCGCTCTCCAGCGCGTACCGGGCCACCACCCGCTGCTCGTCGGCGACGGCGGCCGGGCGGTACCCGTCCTCGTCCCGGTCTCGGTCCCGCTCGTCGCGGTCGTACCCGCGCTCGTCGCGGCGGCGGTAACGCTCCTCGTCCCGGTCGCGCTCGTCCCGGTCGCGGTCGGGCCGCTCGCGGTCGTACGCGCGCTCGTCGTCGCGGCTGTGCCGGGCGAAGCGGCTGCGCGCCGCCTCCTCGTCGTCCGCCGCGCGCCGCCGCGAGGGCCGCCAGGACGTCTCCCGGGTGGTCTCCCGGTAGCTGTCCCGGTAGCTCTCCCGGTAGCCGTCGCGCAGGTCGCCGCCGGCCTCGCGCTCGTCGGCCGCCCAGCGCCGCGCGCCGTCGCGCTCGACGTCACGGTCCGACTCCTCGGCGCTGCGCCGGGGGCGGTAGGACTCGTCGCGCTCCTCGGCCCGGCGCCGGCCCGTCGCCGCGGGCCGGTCGGCGTCGCGGCGCTCCGCCGACCGCCGCCCGGGCCTGGCGTCCGCGCCGCGCTCGTCGTCGAGGTCGAGATCCGCGCCGGTACGGGCCCGGGCCACCTCCGGCACCACGAACCGGTCGGGGTCGCGGGGCGAGTAGGCCGTCCCGTACTCGCCGGGGCGTGACCACGAGTCGAGCACCGGCTCGGGCGAGCGCTCCCAGCCGGCCCGGTACGGCTCGGCCGGCTCGCGGCTGACCATGATGTCCGCGCTGGCCCGGCGCCGGCTGCCGGTACCGCTCTCGCGGGCGTCGGCACCGTCCTGGTTGACCTTGCCGACCGGCTTGATCGTGCCGGTGGTCTGGGCCTCCCGCCGCTTGCGCCCGAGGCTGACGGTGAGCCGCACCAGGAGCGCGACCAGGACGAGGAAGGCGCAGCCCAGGTAGCTCAGCGTCACCCAGGTGGCCGCCGGACGTCCCGCGTTCAGGCCGTGCACCAGCGCGAACGGCCAGGAGACGTACGCGGTGCTGTGCAGCGCTCGCCACATCCAGGGCCGCCCGACGCCGATGAAGCGGGCCCGGACGAGGCCCGTCCAGAGCACGGCCACCATGAAGTACGCGGCCAGCGTGCCCAGTCCGACGTAGACGCCCCGGCCGCTGACGAAGGGCAGGAACGCGTCGACGATCCCGGCGTGGCCGATCGAAATCTTCAGCACGATGTGCAGGGCGAGCCCGGAGATCGCGATGATCCCGGTGGACCGGTGTATGGACTGCAGCAGCACCCGGTGCCGGATCATCAGCACGATGCGGTCGGTGGCGAGCACGCCGGCCATCACGGTCAGGCTGAGCGAGACCAGGGTGACGACGCCGGCGTAGAACTCCACGAAGAAGAAGAGGTAGACGTAGAGCACCTGGCCCGGCCGGGTGAGCATGGCCACCGCCCAGACCGCCGCCAGGACGGACGCGATCAATCCGGCCACGGCCGGTTTCGACGGCGCCCTGCCGCTCCGGCTGGTCGCGGTCTTCGGAACGGCCGGTTGCTGGGACTGCTTCACTCGAGCCATTCGCTCCTCGATCTTCCGCATCGGCTCCACCAACGCGTCCCACCTGGCCGATCGCCCATCGGCCAACGCGGTTGCTCTGCCTTGCCGGTAGTAGTTGCCCTGTCGCGGGACCGGTTCGGCGGCGGCGCGGCGCCGCGCCCGTGGCCGGTCCTCCCTCAGGTACGTAGGAACCGCCCGCGCGGATGAACCCGATGCGATTTGATTTCACGATTGTCCGGCCGCGCGGACCCGAGCCCCGGAACGGGACGGTCCAGCGCGGCGGTGAGCTGCGGATACTCCAGCCGGCGACGGTACCGTCACCGGGGCGGTAGTCGGATCCGCCGGCAGCGCCTCACTTCGTATGACGACGCGGTGGCGGAAACGGTTCACCGCGCCCCGCGCTCCGCGCCCCGCGTCGCGGCGCAGGCCGGCGCGGGGCAGGCCGGCGCGGGGCAGGCCGGCCGTCGCCGGTCCACCTCCCGGTACGCGGCGGGGGCGACGCGAACCGGTGACAGCCGTACACCGCACCTCCCGCCCGACGGATGCTGCGTACAGTGCTTTTGTGGCATTTGTTCAATTCCGTCGGCCCGCCGGTACGCCCGGCGGGCGGACCCGCCAGCGCGTCCTGCTCGCGGGCGGCTGGCTCGGGCTGCTCGGCGCCGCACTCGTGCTGACGCTCGTGCTCGCCCCGACCATCGAGCCGCCGGAACAACCGCTCGGGCCACGCCCGCACGCCGCGGAGGCGCCCGCGAGTCCCGCCACCTCCCGGGCCGCCGAGGAGCGACCGCTGCCCGCCGCGCAGCCACCGCCCGGGCTACCCGTCATCGGCTACGGACCGGCCCCCACCGGCTTCCCCGCGGACCCGGCCCCGCTCGCCACCAACCGGCTCACCGAGGGACTGCACCCGACCCGGCGGATCGCGCTCTACGACGCGCCGGGCGGCCGGCCCCGCGCGTTCCTGGCCAGCACCATCTCCGGCGTCAAGGTCACGCTCCCGATCGTCGACCGCCGGTCCGGTTGGGTCGCCGTGCTCCTTCCCTCGGCGAACCGGCGCATGGGCTGGGTACCGCCCGGTTCCTGGACCACGGAACTGCTGCGCGACCAGCTCGTCGTCGTACGCCGGACGCACCGGCTGACCTGGCTGCGCGACGGCGCACCGGTGCGCAGCTGGCCGGTCGCCCTCGGGCGGCCCAGCACCCCCACGCCGCTCGGTCGTACCTTCATCCTCGGCCGGTCGACCCTCGCCGGTCGGGTCTACGCCGGCACCGACGTCTTCGCCCTCGGGGCGGTGCCCGACAACCTCGGCTCGGTGAAGACCGCGCTGCGCGGCGCCCACATCGGCCTGCACACCTGGTACAACGACCGCGATCTCGGCCGGAACACCACCAACGGCTGCATCCGGCTGACCCGCAGCGCCCAGCGGCTGCTCCTGGCCGAACTGCTCCCGGGGACCCCCCTGGTCGTCCTCGACCAACCGATCCCGCTCGCGACCGCGCCGCCCCGGGACCGGAGCGCGATCGGCCCGCGCGGCGACTGACACCCCGCCCCGGTCGCCCCGCGACCGTACCGAGCCCCCAGCGCCGGGCCGAACCATCCGCGACCGGGCCGAACCACCCGCGACCCGGGCCCGACCCCCGCGACCGGGCCGGACCTCCGCCGCCGGCCGGCTGAACCTTTCGGGCCGGCGGCACGAACTATAGGAGGTGAGATCGCGCCCGAGCGGAAACCGACCGACCGCACCCGCACGGCCCGGAGCCGCGAACGCCGGAACCCGGCGGCGCCAGCCGCGACGACGGTTCGCTGCCAGGCTGGCCGGCGCCACCCGGTTCGGCGTCACGCGGCTCGGCGTCCGGCTGGCCGGCGCTCTCCTCCTCGCCGGACTGGTCGTGCTGCTCGCGCCCGCCCCACCGGCCGGTGCGCACGCCGCCGTGGTCGCGAGCACCCCGCCGTCCGGTGCGGTGCTCGGCTCCTCCCCCGAGGCGGTGACCGTCACCTTCAGCGAGCCGGTGAGCGCGGTACCGGGACGGGTGCGGGTAATCGCCCCGGACGGCGAGCGGATCGACCGGGGCGAGGAGACGGTACGCGGCACGACGCTGCGGATCCCGCTGCGCCGCGCCGACCGTCCACTCGGCACGTACCTGGTCAGCTACCGGCTGATCTCCGCGGACAGCCACCCGGTGGCGGGCGGCTACAGCTTCTCCGTCGGCGCCCCCTCCGCCACCGCCCCGGAGCGGCAGGAGGGCAGCGCGCATCCGAGCGTGCGGATCGCGGTACCGGTCGTCAGGTACCTGGGCTACGCCGGGCTGGTGCTGCTGGTGGGGCCGGCGCTGCTGCTGGCCCGGCTCTGGCCGCGCCGGCTGCCCCGGCGAGGGGCGATCCTGCTGGCCCGCACCGGGCTCGGGCTGATCGCCGCCGCCACCCTGGCCGGGCTCGCGCTACAGGTCCCGTACGCCGCCGGCGCGCCCGCGTACGAGATCTCCGCCGCCGGCCTGTGGCAGGTGCTCGGTACCGACTTCGGGTTGGTGCTCCTGGCCCGCCTGGCCGTGTTGGCGCTGGTAGCGGCGGTACTGCCGCCGGTGCTGCGGGGCCGGTCGGGGCGGTGGCGGGCCACCGCCCTGGTCCTGCTCGCGCTCGCCGGCCTGAGCACCTGGCCGCTGGCGGGGCATCCCGTGGCCAGCCCGCTACCGCCGGTCAGCGTGCTCGCCGACGTCGTGCACCTGGCCGCCATGTCCGCCTGGCTCGGCGGGCTGGTGGCGCTGCTCGCGTTCCCGCTGCGCGCCGCCCATCCGCGGGTGCTGGCGCGGATTCTCCCGGTCTGGTCGCGCTGGGCCACCATCGCGGTGATCTGGCTGGCGGTCGGCGGGGCCGCCCAGGCCCTGATCGAGGTCGGGGCGGTCGGACCGCTCTTCGGCACCGGCTACGGCCGGCTGCTACTGGCCAAGGTCGCCCTGCTCGCGGCCGTGTTGGGCGCCGCCGCGTACGCCCGGCGCCTGGCCATACGGCGCGCCGGGCCCACGCCTCCCTACCACGCCGGGCCCACGCCTCCCGACCGGTCTCGGCGGCGGCTGCGCCGGACGGTGGGGGTCGAGGTGGCGGGGACGGCGCTGGTTCTCGCGCTCAGCGCGGTGCTGGTACAGACGCCGCCCGCGCGGACCGTACGGGCCGGGACGGTGGCCGCGGCGCCCGCCGGCTTCGCGCAGACGCTCACCTGTCCGCTCTACACGCTCCAGTTCGACATCTATCCCGTGCAGCTCGGCGAGAACAACACGGTGCACGCCTACGTCTATCGCGCGGACGGCAGCCCGCTGGCGGCGCGGGAATGGACGCTGACCAGTGCCCTGCCGGCAAAGGGGATCGAGCCGGTGCGCACTCCCCTGCTCGGGCTGCAACCCCATCACGCGATCGGTTCGGTCACCTTTCCGGTGCCCGGCGAATGGCAGCTACGATTCACCATCCGCACCTCCGAGATCGACCAGGCTACGGTCGCCACGACGGTACGGGTACGTTGACCAGCGGTTGACGCGGCTCGGCGACGGCTTGGACTCCGGCCGCCACCCCCGGTCCACCCCGTCGGGGCGCAGCCCCTCGCCGGCTACCCCCGCCCGCCCCTGGTCGAGCAGCACCCAGTCGCCGCGCACGTCGCGCCGGACCTGGTACGTCGCGAGGATCCGCCCGTGGCGTTCGAGCACCACCTCCGCGAGCATCGGCTCGGCCGGACCGGTCACCGGCCACCCACCGCCGTGGCGGCCGCCCACCCGCGACCAAACAGTCGTGCCTTCATCGATGCCCCCCCACCCAGAAGATCGTCAATTTTCGTACCCGGTCGACGCCGTGCGGAGTTTCGTGCCGTGCACGGCGACGTCGCGCCCGCGCCCCCAACGACAGGCCCGACCATTTTTGCCGCCGAACACCGGTTACGCACAGTCAGAATAGGCGAGGCTTTTCGCACGACCGGAACAAAAACTCTTTCCTGTCAGGAACCTAACTACCCCCGCCACAACTGGTAGCCGGGAAGTCACCGAGCGACCGGAACGGAATGCGAATCGGTGACGGGACCGTCGACGGAAAGTAAGTCAATGGTGGACGTCGACGCCGGGCGCGCTCTCCGGTACGAGCAGCTTGTCGAGCGTGATCGGCAGGTGCCGGACCCGTACGCCGGTGGCGTGGTGGACCGCGTTCGCGATCGCCGCCGCCGTACCGACGATGCCGAGTTCGCCGATCCCCTTGGAGCCCATGGGGTTGACGTACGGGTCGTGTTCGGACAGGAAGTGCACCTCGACCGAGCCGACGTCGGCGTTGGTGGCGATGTGGTACTCGGCGAGATCGTGGTTGACCACCTCGCCGAGGCGCGGATCCAGCCGGCTCTCCTCGTGCAGGGCCATCGACAGCCCCATCGTCATCCCGCCGAGCAGCTGGGAACGGCCGGTCTTGGCGTTGATGATCTGGCCCGCCGCGAAGACCCCGAGCAGGCGCGGTACCCGTACCTCGCCGGTCTCCGGGCAGACCCGCACCTCGGCGAACTGCGCGCCGAAGGAGTACATGGCGAACCGCTGCTGGTACGGGTTCTCCGGCATCGCCGCGGTGACCTCCAGCCCGCCGGGCGGCGTGCGGCCGGCGTACTCCGACTCCAGCCGCAGCTTCAGCCGGGCGGCGGCCTCGACGATGGCCGAGCCCCAGGAGGTGATCCCCGACGAGCCGCCGGCACCGGTCGCCATCGGCAGCGTGGTGTCCCCGAGCCGCAGCTCGACGCGGTCGGCCGGTACCGCCAGCGCGTCGGCCGCGATCTGGGTCAGCGCGGTACGGCTACCGGTGCCGAGGTCCGCGGCGGCGATGGCGACCACGTACCGTCCGTCCGGCTCCAGCCGCACCATCGCCTCCGAGCCCGGCATCCGGTAGACCGGGTACATGCAGGCGGCCACTCCGGTACCGAGCAGCCAGCCCGCCCCGTCGCGGCGCGACCGGGGTGTCGGATCCCGCTCCGCCCAACCGAACCGGCGGGCGCCCTCCCGCAGGCAGCCGACCAGGTTGCGGGTGGAGAACGGCCGGCCGCTCTCCGGGTCGACGTCCGGTTCGTTGGTGACCCGCAGCTCGACCGGGTCGCGGCCGAGCGCCACGGCCAGCTCGTCCATCGCGGACTCCAGCGCGAACATGCCGGGGGTCTCGCCGGGCGCGCGCATGATGTCCGGGCTCGGCAGGTCCAGTCGCGTCACCCGGTGGGTGGTGCGCCGGTTCGCGGCCACGTACATGACCCGGCCGGGCGTGGCGGTCTGCTCGGCGAACTCCTTGAGCTTCGAGGTCTGCTCGACCACGTCGTGCCCGAAGGCGAGGATCCGCCCGTCGGCCGCCGCGCCGAGCCGCACCCGCTGGATGGTGGGCGTCCGGTAGCCGGTCTGGGTGAACATCTGCTGGCGCGGCAGCGCGAAGCGGACCGGCCGGCCCGGTACCGTCCGCGCGGCCATGACGGCCAGGACGAGGTCCGGGTGTGGCCGGATCTTGGAGCCGAAGGCGCCGCCGACGTGCGGCGACGACACCCGTACCCGGCCCGGGTCCAAGTCGAACAGCTCCGCCACGCTCTGCCGGGCGCCGTGCACGTTCTGCGATCCGATGTGCAGGAACAGGCCGTCGTCCGTCCAGGTCGCGACGGTGGTGTGTGGCTCGATCGGGTTGTGGTTGTACCAGGCCGTGCGGTAGGTCTCGTCCACCCGCACCGGCGCGCCCGCGAACGCGGCCGCCACGTCGCCGCGTACCGAGTCGGTCTCGAAGTAGCCGTTGACCTGCTCCGGCGCGTACAGACCGGGATGGTCCACGCGCAGCTCGACGTCGTGCGGGCCCGGCTCGTACTCGAACCGGACCAGGGCGGCGGCGGCCCGGGCCACCTCCGAGGTCTCCGCCACGACCCCGCCGACGAACTGGCCGCGGAAGGCCACCCGGTCGCTCTGGAGGATCATCAGTTCGCCGTCCCCGACCGGGCGCAGCCGGGGCGCGTCGCGGCAGGTGAGGACCGCCAACACCCCCGGTACGGCGGTGGCCGCGCGGGTGTCGATCGCGGTGATCCGGCCGACGGCCACGGTGGACTGCAGGCCGTACAGGTACGCGGGGTGCTCGACCGGCGCCTCGAAGGCGTACCGGGCGAGGCCACGCACCTTGTCCGGCCCGTCCAGCCGGTCCATCAGTCGCCCGATGGCCCGAGCCGTGATCGTCACCGTGGCACCCCGGCCAGGTCGAGCAGCGTCCGGACGATGACGTTGCGGGCCAGCGGCACCTTGAACGCGTTGCCGGGCAGCGGCTGCGCCGCCGCCAGTTCGGCCTCGGCCGCGGCGCGGAAGCGCTCCGGATCGACCGGCCCACCCCGCAGCTCCTCCTCGACCCGGGTGGCCCGCCAGGGCTTGTGCGCCACCCCGCCGAGCGCGACCCGGATGTCCCGGACCACGCCGTCGGCGACGTCGAGCGCGGCGGCGACCGAGACCAGCGCGAAGGCGTACGAGGCGCGGTCGCGTACCTTGCGGTAGCGCGAGTTCGCGGCGAAGGGCAGCGCCGGCAGCTCCACCGCCGTGATCAGCTCGCCGTGTTCCAGCACGGTGTCGCGCTGCGGTTCCGCCCCGGGCAGCCGGTAGAGGTCGGCGAGCGCGATCGTCCGCTCCCCCGCCGGCCCGCTGGTCCGCACCACCGCGTCGAGGGCGGCCAGCGCGACCGCCTGGTCCGACGGGTGGGTGGCGATGCAGTGCGGCGAGTGGCCGAGCACCGCGAGTTCCCGGTGGTAGCCCTCGATCGCCGAGCAGCCCGAGCCGGGTTCCCGCTTGTTGCAGGCGGTGGTGACGTTCTGGAAGTAGACGCAGCGGGTGCGCTGGAGCAGGTTGCCGCCGGTGGTGGCGAGGTTGCGCAGCTGCCCGGAGGCGCCCGCGAGCACCGCCGCGGAGAGCACCGGGTAGCGGCCGCGGATGGTCGGGTCGGCGGCGAGGTCGCTGTTGGGCATGCTCGCGCCGATGCGTACGCCGCCGTCGGGCAGCTCCTCGACCCGGTCGGAGTTGAGCCGCCGCACGTCCACCACCAGGTCCGGGGTGAGCACGCCGAGCTTCATGAGGTCGACCAGGTTGGTGCCGCCCGCGAGGAAGACCCCGGACGGCGCGGCGGCCAGCGTACTGACCGCGCCGCCGACGTCGGTGGCGCGCTCGTACCGGAACTCCCTCATCGGCCCGCCACCTCCGCGATGGCCGGCACGATGTTGGCGTACGCCCCGCAGCGGCAGAGGTTGCCGCTCATCCGTTCCCGGATCTCGTCGTCGTCGAGCAGCGGCTCGGTGCCACGCTCGGCGGTGATCTCGGCGCCGCGCTCGGCGGTCACCTCGCTGGGCCAGCCGGCCGCCACCTCGTCGAGCATCGCCACCGCCGAGACGATCTGCCCCGGCGTGCAGTACCCGCACTGGAAGGCGTCGTGCTCGATGAAGGCGCGCTGCATCGGGTGCAGCTCCGCGCCGTCGGCGAGACCGGCGGCGGTGACCAGCTCGGCACCGTCGTACGCGACCGCGAGGGTGAGGCAGCTGTTCGCCCGGCGCCCCTCCAGCAGGACCGTGCAGGCACCGCACTGGCCGTGGTCGCAGCCCTTCTTCGGGCTGGTGTTGCCGAGCCGCTCGCGCAGGGCGTCCAGCAGCGTGGTACGCGTGTCCACGGTGAGGCGGTGCTCGGTACCGTCCACCCGCAGGGTGATCTCGGCGTCCAACGCTGCCCTCCCGAACCCGTCGAACCTGGAGAATCCACCCAGAAATTACCCCAGAACGCGCCGACGGGCGGCCGGTCCGGTGAAGGCCACCCGTCCGTGTTGATCATGCATTGACCCGCGCTCCCGCCGTCCGGGACGCCCGCCGGAGGTGGGCCGAACGCCGCCCGGACGAGTCCCCCGGTTCGCCTGCCGGCGGTCCCGCCCGATTGACACAGTGATCGTGTGACCAGCGGCGAGGAGGGCGGGGCCTCGCACGACGAACCCGGCCGGCGCGTCGAGGTCGCGACGCACGGCGGGGCGAGCCGGCCCGAACTCTTCTTCGACCTGGTCTTCGTCTACGCCTTCATCAACATCGGCGGCTTCGTGTCGGAGCACCCCGCCCCCGACGGGCTGCTCCAGGGCGGGCTGGTGCTCCTGCTGCTCTGGCGGAGCTGGGCCGGGTACGTCCTCGTCGGGAACCTGGTCCGGCTCGACCGCGGGGCCCGGCCGGTCGCCGTGTTCCTGGCGACGACCGCCGTCCTGCTCGTCGCCGTCACCATCCCGGAGGCGTTCGTCGACACGCGGGGCGGGCTCGCCGGCGGTCTCGTCTTCGTCGTCGGGTTCCTGGCGGTGCGGGTCGCGTCGCTGCTGACCATCACGCTCGCCCGGCGCCACACGGACACGTCGACCCCGGTCCGGCGCGCCTGGCCCCCGCTGGCCGTCAGCGGTCCGCTGCTGCTGCTCGCGGCCCTGCTCCCCACCCACCTGCCCGCCGGCCCGACCGCGACGATCCTCCAGCTCCTGCTCTTCGCGGTGGCCACCGGCATCGACTACCTCGGCCTGCGGGCGACGGGCACCGGCAGTTGGCAGGTCATGTCGGTACGGCACTGGGCCGAACGGCACAAACTGATCATCCTGATCGCGCTCGGCGAGACGATCATCTCGATCGGCACGAGCCGTGGCTTCGTCGGCGACCAACCGATCACCTGGTCGGTACTGGCCAGTTCCGGGCTCGGTCTCGTCGTCGTGGCGTACCTGTGGTGGGCGTACTTCGACATCGCGCCGCTCGACGCCGAGCAGGCGTTACGGTCCACCCCGCCGCCGGCCCGGACCCGGCTCGCCCGCGACGCGTACACGCTCCTGCACCTACCGATGATCGCCGGTCTCGTCCTGGTGGCCCTCGGGCTGAAACACGCGCTGGCCGCGGCGGCGGGGCACGTCGCCGGTGGGGGCCATGGCTGGATGATGGCGCTCCACGCCGGCATCGTGCTGTACCTGGTCGGGTTGATGGCGTTCGAGTGGCGCACCGTCCGACGGATCGGCCGGGGCCCGCTGCTCGGCATCGTGCTGGTCGCGCTCCTGGCGCCGGTGGCCCGCCGGACGGCGGTGCTGGAGTCGCTCGCGATCCTCGCCGCCGCCCTCGTCTGCGTGGTGCTCGCCCACGTGACGGTGCTGCGACGCCGTCACCGCCAGCTGCACCTCGCCGTGTCGGTGACGGCCGGCCGCGAGGTCGACGTCACCCCGGAGGAGCTGTTCCTCGACCTGGTCTACGTGTACGCGTTCATCCAGGTGACCGCCCTCATGGCCCGGCAGCCCGAGGTGATCGGCATGCTCCAGGGGCTGGCCGTCATCGCGCTGCTCTGGTTGTCCTGGACCAACTACACCTGGTACACCACCATCGTCCGCGGGACGGCGAACGTCCAGCGCCTGATCGTCCTCGCCGCGGTGGCCCTGATCCTGATGCTCGGCATCGCGGCGCCCCAGGCGTTCGCCCGCGCACCCGGCGGGCTGCCCGGCCCGGTCATCGTCGTCGTCGCCTACCTGGCGGCGCGCGCCCTCACCCTGGCGGCGCTCTGGCTGGCGCTGCGCCGCGACCCCACCTACCGAGCCCCCGTGACCAGGGCGGTCGGGCCGACCGTGGTGGGGGCCGCGCTGCTGCTCTCCGCGGTGCTGACCGGCTGGGCCGGCGGCGACCCGACGACGCCGGCCACCACCCTGCTCTGGGTGGCCGCCCTCGCGGTCGACCTGGGCGGCGGGTACCTCATCGGCTCCCGCAACTGGCAGCTGCCCTCCGTCAACCGCTGGATGGGTCGGTACAACCTGATCGTCCTGATCGCGCTCGGCCAGGCGATCATCTCCACCGGGATGGCCGTCGGCCACCCACCCATTTCCGGCACGGACCTCCTGGCCGTCGCGCTCAGCGCCGCGCTGCTCTTCGCCCTCTGGTGGACCTACGTCGGCACCGACGTGGTCGTGGCGCACCGGTTCGCCGCACTGAGCACACCCCGGCAACGGGGTGCCCTGGGCCGGGACGCGTACGCGTACCTGCACCTGTTCCTGGTCGCCGGCCTCGTCATGGTCGCCTTCGGGTTGCGCACGTCGCTGTCCCGGTCGGCGGAGCCCGACGTGGCGCCGATGCTGTCCGAGCAGGCCACGCTGGTGTGCGGGCTGGTCGTCTTCCTGGTCGCCGACCACCTGGTGTGGCGACGCGCGGGACGGGCGGCGGACCGGCGCGGCCTGACCCTGCTCGTCGCCGCGCTGGCCCCGGTGACGGTCCTGTTGCCGGTGCTGTGGGCGCTGGTCGTGCTCACCCTGGCCCTGTCCGCGGTGCAGCTGCTCGCCCGCGCGACCGCCCCGCGGCTGGAGAGCGTCCTCGGCGACGGGGCGTGAGCCGCCGCCGAGTCGCCTTCCGCGCGCCCGCGACCACGCGCCCGCTTCCCGCTGGTTGCCTAGGCGAGCAGCAGCGGAGCCAGGGTCCGCAGCTGCGGCAACAGCTCCTCGGGGTCGTCGACGAGCGGCTGGACGCAGACGTGGTCCGCGCCCGCGCCGTGATGCGCCCGGATCCGCTCCGCCACCGTCTCCGGGTCGCCCCACGGCACGATCGCGTCGACCAGGGCGTCGCTGCCGGCGCCCGCCAGATCCTCCGCCGACCAGCCGAGTTCCCGCAGGTTGTTCACGTAGTTCGGCAGCGCGAGGTACCGCGACGTGTACCGCCGGGCCTTCTCCCGGGCGGAGTCGGGATCGGTCTCCAGCACCACGGCCTGCTCCGGCGCCAGCACCGGCTCCGGGCCGAGGATCTCGCGGGCGCGCGCGGTGTGCTCCGGGGTCACGAAGTACGGGTGGGCGCCCGCGCTGCGCCGCGCCGCCAGCTCCAGCATCCCCGTACGCAGGGCGGCCAGCACCCGAGGGGCCGGCTGCGGCAGCGGGGCACTGTACTGTGCCTGGTCCATCGCGTCCAGGTAGGAGCGCATCGCCGCGAGGGGCCGCCGGTAGTCGTGGCCCCGGGACTCCACGAGCGGCACGTGGCTGACCCCGAGCCCGAGCAGGAACCGGCCGTCGTACGCCTCGGCCAGCGCGTTCGCGCCGTTCGCCGCGGTGGTGGCGTCGCGTACCCAGATGTTGGCGATGCCGGTGGCGACGACCAGGCGCCGGGTCGCGCCGAGCAGGATGGCCGAGTGGACGAGGGCCTCCTTGTTGACCGCCGTCTCGCCCACCCAGAGCGCGCCGTACCCCAGCTCCTCCACCTCGGCCGCGACCGTACGGCCGAACGCGGCCGGCTGCCCGCCGAGCACCGCCGTCCAGACGCCGATCCGACCGATCCGGCCCTTCACCTCCGCCGGGTCGACGTCGCCGGACCGCTGCTGCTCCACCATGGCGTCTCCTCCTCGCTGGTGACCGATCACCACCACCGCCGACCGTATCCCGCCGCCGGACGGCGCACCCGGGGTAGGCGGCACAGCGCCTAGCGCTGTTGCAGGGCGGCGACGCCGTCCGAGCCGAGCAGCGCGAGGTAGTCCTCCGGCTCGTCCAGGCAGGACCGGAGCTCCGCCGCGTCCACGATCTCGATCAGGCGCTCGGCCAGCTCCGCCGGGTCCGGCCGCAGCTCCGCGCAGATCCGGACGTGCACCGCCCGCAGCGCCGTACCGATCTCCTCCGGCCCGGCGTCGTCGCCCGCCTCGTAGAGCGGCGCCGCCAGCGCGTCCCAGACCCGCGCGGCGTGCTCCACCACCGCCCGCCCGCCCGGGCCCGCGGGGCGGGCGGCGAGCACCTCCAGCTCGTCCACGATCCACCGGCCGGCGTCGAGCAGGTCGTGCGGCTGCCACGTACCGCCGGTCGCGTCGCCGGCGAGGCTGTCCACGGTCCGCCGCGCCGCGTCCAGCTCCGCGTCGGTGAGCGGGCCGAGCCGCCCGGCGTAGGTCAGCAGCCGGGTCTCCAGCCGGCGGTCGGTCGCGGCGTGCTCGGCGACCAGCGCGACCAGCCGGCGGGGTGGGAGGCTGGCGGCCACCTCGGCGAGCCGGCGCACCTCCGGATCGACCATCGCCGCCGAGGGCGGTACCGCGTCGGGCGACCAGGCGAACTCCTCCGCGAGGGCGCGCAGCGTCACGGCCACCGCGTGCACGCAGAGCTCCGCCGGCTCGGTCACGGCGCCGCAGTCGCATTCGGCCGTGAACCCGCCGCCCACCACGCCCACCCAGACCTCGTGGTGCGGGCCGGACTCGCCGTGCACGGTGCAGGCCGCCCCGCCGCCCACCACGGCGAGCCCGCCGAGTCGTCCGGAGTCCCGTAACAGTTCGGCGTCCCGGTAGAGCGCCGGTTCGACGGCGTTCCGGACGGCATCGGTGTCGAGTCGCACGGCCACACGCATATTGAAGCGACAGCCCGAACGTCGCTCGCGTCCGGGGTACGCACATCCCGCGCGAAGGTTGCACGTCGAATCAGTCGCATATTTATCAACCTGTTCACGGCGTTCTTCCTATCGATCTCACTCGATCATCACGTAGCGTCCCTCGTGCCGTCGGCGGCGGGGGCCGCCGACCCGGCAGATCCCAAGGAGGGCACATGCGTCGAACATTCGCGCTGCTGGCCGCCGGCGTGCTGACGGCCGCGTCGCTGGCGCCGACCGGTGCGTCCGCACAGCCCGGTGACACGTCCGCGCGGGCGGACGGGCGGTCCGCGGCGACGGCCCGCGCGACCGCGCTGCCGAACCGGACACCGGCCGCCGACAAGCGCAGCGGCAAGCCGCCGGCGGGACCCAACCCGTACCTCGCGCTGCTGCCGGACCCGAGCCGGGCGGACTACGCGGGTTGGCAGCGCTGGCTCGCCGCCAAGGGTGACGAGCGGGCCGCGCGGCAGACGGCCCAGCGCGGCGCCGCCCCGGCCCCGCTGACGGTCACCGAGGCCGAGCCGGCGGGCACCTACGGCGTCAACGACACGCCGGCCACCGCGCAGCGCGTCGACCGGTTCGGCACCGGCGGGCGGGGCAACCCGCGGGCCCGGGTGGTCGGGACGCTCTCGCCGGAGCGGGTCCCGGTCACCGAGATCCCGGCGACCGCCGAGGACGACGGCTCCATCCCGCTGGCCCGCGACACCGGCGTCGGCAGCACCGTACCGGGGATCGCGACCTCCGCGGAGATCGGCGACGGCCCGCACGGCAGCGCCGGCAGCGGCAGCGGCGACTTCGACGTCTACCGGATCACCGGTACCGCCGGAAAGACCCTCACGGTCGACGTCGACACCCCGCCGGACACGCTGGACTCCTTCGTGGTGCTCTACGACGCGGCCGGCGAGGTGGTGGCGTACAACGACGACAGCCCCACCGGACTCGACAGCCTGCTGACCCACCGGTTCGCCGCGACCGGCACCTACTACGTCCTCGTCGCCGGCTTCCTCGCGGTACCGGACGACCCGTTCGACTCGGGCAGCGGCACGGGCGCCGGCAGCGAGGGCCCGTACGACGTGAAGATCACCACCGGTCAGGCGGACGTGGATGTCTTCGCGGTACGGCTGGCAAAGGGCGACGTGCTCGGCGCCTCGATCGCCGGCTCCGGCGGCTGGATCTCCGTCCGCGACCCGCGCGGTCGCGAGGTGCACGGCTCCGCGCAGGACGCCTCGGGGATCTACCCGGCCAACACCCCGCTGCCCGGCGGCGGCAACGCGGTCACCGAACACGTGGCCGAGCAGGACGGCTGGCACTACGTCGAGGTGACGACCGGCGACGGCGCGTACGACATCACGGTCGAGGCGCACCGGCCGGGCCTGGAGGGGCAGCGCTCCCGGCAGACCCTCTTCCTGGACTTCGACGGGGCGCGGCTGAACACGGCGATCTTCGGCGGACCCGGCGTGCGTACGCTGAGCCCGCTGCGCTCCTTCCTGCCGCGCTGGGGCCTCACCCCGGCCGACGAGAACGCGCTGATCGACGCGATCGTGGCCGAGGTACGGGAGAACCTCGAACGGGACCTGGCCCGCAGCGGGCTGAACAGCCGGTTCGAGCTGAGGATCCTCAACAGCCGGGACCACGCCGACCCGTTCGGTCAGCCGGACGTCAGCCGGGTGATCGTCGGCGGCAGCATCGACGAGTCCGGCATCCCGACCATCGGCATCGCCCAGTCGATCGACCCGGGCAACTTCGGTACCGAGGAGTCGGCCCTGGTGCTGCTGGACGTGCTGAGCGAGCCGGCCGGCGAGGAGGCGTCGGTGAACACGTACCTCACCCCGGCCAGCAACCGGATCGCCTTCATCGGCCAGGCGGTCGGCAATGTCACCTCGCACGAGGCCGGGCACTTCTTCGGTGACTGGCACGTGGACCAGTTCAACGACACGGCCAACCTGATGGACCAGGGCGGCAACCCGGCGCTGATGTTCGGCGTCGGCCCGGACGGCGTCGGCGGTACCGCCGACGACCCGGACGTCGACTTCGGCGAGGACGTCTTCAACCCGAATGAGGGCTTCACCGGCATCGAGGACACCCTCAGCCGCCCGGCCTTCGGCCTGACCCGCTGACCCGGCGCCCGGCCGGGCGGCGGTCGACGCCACCCGGCCGGGCCCGGCCCGGACGTCACGTCCCGGCCGCCAGACGGTCCCGAATCTAGTAAGAAATCTCTTACGGTTTTCCCAGCTCGCCTCGCTGGCACCAGCGGCAGCGGTGGGGATAGCGTACGCAGGTGCGTAACAACAACGAGACCGAAACGGAAGCCGGGACCGAGACCGGCGTCTCGCTGCGCGCCGCGAGGCAGGTCCGGCGGGGCGTGCTGGCGCTCGGCACCCGGCTGCGGGCCGAGCGCGCCGGCGAGCTGACCCTGACCCAGAGCGCGGTGCTCGGCCAGCTCTACCGGCACGGTCCGATGACCCCCGGCGAGCTCTCCGGCCGGCTCCGCACCAAGCCACAGTCGCTGACCCGGGTCTTCACGGCGCTGGAGGAGTCGGCGCTGCTGCGGCGTACGCCCGACCCGGGCGACGGCCGGCAGTCGCTGCTCAGCATCACCCCGGCCGGCCGGCACGCCGTACGGGCCGAGATGCGCCCCCGCGACGCCTGGCTGGCCGCGACGCTGGCGCGCGAGCTGACCCCGGCCGAGCGGGACCTGCTGGTGATCGCCAGCGGCCTGCTGGAGCGGCTCGCCGAGATCGACGCGGCACCCACCGAGGTGGAGCCGTGACCACGGCGACGGCGGCCCTGCGGCAGTCCCCGACGGAGGGCGAGACCGGCCCGGACGAGCTTCCGGTACGCCGTGTCGTCCGGCTCTTCGCGCCGCACCGCTGGCTCGTCGCGGCGCTGGTGCTGGTGGCCGTCGTGCAGGGCGGTACCGGCGTGGTGGCGCCGTTCCTGCTCCGCGAGATCCTGGACCGGGCCCTGCCCGAACGCAGCGCGGTGCTCGTCTCCTGGCTGGCCGGCGGCATGATCGCCAGCGCCGCCGCGGCGGCCGCGCTCGGCGTCGCGGCGACCTGGCTGTCCAACCTGGTCGGGCAGCGGGTCATGCACGACCTGCGGGTCGCCGTCTACGGGCACCTGCAACGGATGTCGCTCTCCTTCTTCACCCGCACCCGCGCCGGCGAACTCCAGTCCCGGATCGCCAACGACGTCGGCGGGGTCGACAACGTGGTGTCGAACACCGCCAGCTCCACGGTGCAGAACGCCACCGCGGCGGCGGCCGTGGCCGTCGCCGCGCTCGTGATGAACTGGCGGCTCGCGCTGCTCTGCCTGGTCGTCGTACCGCTCTTCCTGGTCGCGTCGCTGCGGCTGGGCCGGCAGCGGCGCGGCATCGCCCGGGGGCGCCAGCGCCAGCTCGCCGAGATGACCTCATTGGTCGAGGAGTCACTGTCGGTCTCCGGGGTGCTGCTCACCAAGACGATGGGGCGCCGGGAGGTGCTCGCCGAGCGGTTCGCCGCCGCGTCCCGGGCGCTGTCGACCAGCGAGATCAACGCCGCGATGAGCGGACGATGGATCGTGTCGACCCGCCGGGCGAGCCTGACGATGGTCCCCGCCATCGTCTACTGGGTGGCCGGGCTCGCGTTCGCGCACGGCGCCGCAGTGATCTCGATCGGTACCGCGGTCGCCTTCACCAGCATGCTCAACCGGCTGGTCGCCCCGGCCAGCGCCCTGCAGGGGCTCGGCGTGGCGGCGTCGACCTCGATGGCGCTCTTCGCCCGCATCTTCGAGGTGCTCGACCTCCCCGTGGACGTCGACGAACGGCCCGACGCGCGACGACTCGACCCGGTCCGGGGCGAGGTACGCCTCGACCGGGTCTCGTTCCGCTACGGCCCGGACGCGTCGCCGACCCTGCACGACATCGACCTGCACGTGCCGGCCGGTACGACCACCGCCCTGGTCGGCGAGACCGGTTCGGGCAAGACCACCCTCGCCTACCTGGTGGCCCGCCTCTACGACCCGAGCAGCGGGTCGGTGTCGATCGACGGGGTGGACCTGCGCGAACTGCGGCTCGAATCGGTCGCCCGGGCGGTCGGGCTGGTCGCGCAGGACACGTACCTGTTTCACGACACCATCCGGGCGAACCTGCGCTTCGCCGCGCCCGACGCCACCGACGAGGCGATCGAGTCCGCCGCCCGCGCCGCCCGGATCCACGACCTCGTCGCCGCGCTCCCCGAGGGGTACGACACGGTGGTGGGCGCCCGGGGCCACCGCTTCTCCGGCGGCGAGCGCCAGCGCCTGGCCATCGCCCGGATGCTGCTGCGCAACCCGCCGATCCTGGTGCTCGACGAGGCGACCAGCGCGCTGGACAACGAGACCGAGCGGGCCGTGCAGTCCGCCCTGGACGAGCTGTCCCGGGACCGGACCATCATCGCCATCGCCCACCGGCTCTCCACCGTGCGGCACGCCGACCAGATCGTGGTGCTCGACCGGGGCCGCATCGTGGAGCGCGGCACCCACGAGGAGCTGCTCGCCGCCGGGGGCCGCTACGCCGTACTGGCGGGCGGGCTCACCGACGGAGCAGACGGCCGAGCGGCACCTCGGCCGGACACGGCTTAGCCTGGCGGGATGGACTGGTCGTCGTACGCGTCGTTCCTGCTGTTCGCGGTCGTCCTGGTGCTGGTGCCCGGTCCGGACTTCGCGGTGGTCACCAGGAACACGCTGGCGGCCGGCCGGTGGCGGGGTGCCTGGAGCGCCGCCGGGGTGGCGAGTTCCAACGCGGTACAGGGCACGGCCGCGGCCGCCGGGCTGGGGGCGCTCGTCGTCCGCGCCCAGCCGGTCTTCGAGGCGCTCCGGTGGGCGGGCGTCTGCTACCTGGCGTACCTCGGGATCCAGGCGCTGCGTTCGGCCGTGCGCGGCGAGTATCCGCCGCTGGAGTCCGGGCCGGCCGCGCACGACCCCGGCGCGGCCCTGGCCGGCTGGCGGCAGGGCTTCCTGTCCAACATCACCAACCCCAAGGTGCTGGTCTTCTACCTGGCGGTGCTCCCGCAGTTCCTCGCCCCCGGCACGGGCGCGTCCGTGCTGCTGGTCTTCGCCCTCAGCCACGCGCTGCTCTCGCTGCTGTACCTGCTGACGCTGACCGCGTTCCTGTACCGGATGCGCCGGTTCCTGGCCCAGCGCCGAGTCCGGCGCGGTCTCGACGCCGCCACCGGGGCGGCGCTGCTCGGCTTCGGCGCCCGGCTCGCCACCGAGCGCCTCTGAGTCGCCCGACCGGTCGGGCGTCGGCCCCTTCCGGGAACCGGCGGCGGAGACTAACCTCGATCGACAAATGTTGCCGACACTTGGAGTAAACATGTCGAAAAGCTTCAGTCGTCGCCGTCTGCTCCAGTTCGGCGCGGCGGCGGCCGCCGCCGGTACGCTCGCCCCGCTGGCCGGCGGCGCCGCGGCGGCCCGCGCGGATGGCGACCTGCCCGACTCGCTCCGGTTCGACCTCGACACGCCCTCCACGATGCTGCTGCGCGAGAAGGCGCTGCAGAACGTCACCGTGCTCCAGTCGCTCGCCTTCGACAACACCAACCGGCGCATCTACACGGCCCAAGTGGTGCAGGGCGGGCTGAAGCTCTCCGGCGAGAGCACCACGGTCGCGGGTGCCGACCGGGCCCGTCGGGGTGACCTCGCCATCACCCAGCTGGACCTCGCCGGCAACAAGCTCGGCTACATGTACCTCAAGGGCTTCGGCCACGGTGTCTCCATCGGCGTCGAACCGGTCGGCACCTCGGCGTACCTCTGGGTAGAGACCGACGGCGTCAGCGACGGCACCAACGCCTGGGGCCGGGCGCTGGCCCGGCTGAAGTTCACCAGCGGCCAGGTGCTCACGAACACCTCGTCGGCGCTGGAGAAGTTCCAGCCGGTCGCCGGCGCGACCTCCACCACCCCGGCGATCGACCCGACCACCAACCGGCTGATCATGCGGTACGTGCTGAACGGACAGCGGCTCATCACCGCGTACGACCTCGCCTCGGTCAAGGCCCGGACGTACGCGCCGCTGGCGACGGTGCAGCAGCCGGCCGTGGTCGCCCCGACGAACCAGCCGTTCCAGGGGTACACGGCGCTCGGACGCTACCTCTACCTGCTGGAGGGCGCCGCGTACGGCAACCCGGGCTCGACCGCGCCGGACGGCAACACGTACATCACCTCGGTCGACCTCACCACCGGCGCCGTGGTGCAGCGCTTCCTCACCCGGGCCGGCTACTCGCTGGACTACCGGGAGCCGGAGGGGATGGCGATCCAGCTCACCAACCCGGCCGACCCGTCCTCGGCGCGCCTGACCGAGGGCTTCGCCTCCGGGGCGAGCGGCGCCCGGAAGATGAGCGTCTACTACAAGGACGTACTCGTCTGACCCGCCCCAGCCCCGCCCCGCCCCCAGCCCCGTCGATCTAGGGCAAATCCTCGTGAGTTGATCTCCAATCACGACGATTTGCCCTAGATCGACGCGCCGTGGGGTGCCGACGCGCGGTGGGGCGCCGCCGTGGACCGGCTGGCCGCGGGGCCGAGCAGTTCGGCCAGCCGCGCCGCATCGCGCTGGGCCTGGTCGCCGCAGCAGTTGTTGAACAAGGCGTGCACCTCGTCGACCTCGGCAGCCAGCTCCCGCAGCCGCCCGGACCACTCGCGCAGTTCCCGATCCGGGTACGCGTAGCGGAACTTCTCCTGCTTGTCCCCCGACTCCCACTCGGCGCTGTGCCCGTGGAACCGGACCAGCGCCGGCTCGGCGGTGGCCACCACGATCGGCGGTACCGAGCTGGGATGCCCCTGCGGCATGTCCACGCAGACGTAGGACAGGTCGTGCCGCTGCAGGAACTCCAGCGTCCGCAGCGCCCGGTCCCCGACGTACCAGGAGCCGTGCCGTAGCTCGACCGCCACGCGCAGCGGGCGGCACCGCTGTGCCGCGTGCAGGATCCGCCGCTGCGCCGCCTCGCCCCAGGCCAGCCACGGCGGAAACTGGAGCAGCACCACACCCAGCTTGCCGGCCTCGGCGATCGGTTCGAGTACGGCGTGGAACATCGCCCAGAGCTCGTCGTGCGCCGCCTCCGGCAGGTCCCGACGGCGCAGCCGGTCGCGATCGGACCGGCCGGCCGGGCGCAGCTGACGCGGCAGCGCGGAGATCGGCGTCGGATGGCCGGTGAGCAGGCTGAACGCCTTGACGTTGAAGGTGAAGCCGGGTGGGGTCCGGTCCGTCCACGCCCGAGCCGTCTCGACTGCCGGCAGCGCGTAGTAGGTGGTGTCCACCTCGACCAGGTCGAAGCGCTCGGCGTAGTGGGCGAGCCGCCCGGCCGGAGTGTTCGCCGCGCGCGGATACCAGCCGGAGGAGATGAGGGAACGGTCCGCCCAGGACGACGTGCCCACCCGTATCGCACCCATGCGTACCAGCTTTCCGCCGCGCGGGCCGCCAAAACTACATGAATGAAATTCGCGCGCCGCCCACCCCGCCACGGCGGCCCGTCCCGGCCACCACCGCCCAGCCCGGCCACGGCTGCCGGCGCCCGCTAACTTGGCGTCGTGACCGAGCCCGCGTACGTACCCGCCGTCCGGACCGCGTACGACACTGTCGCCGTCGACTACGCCGAGCGGCTCGGCGACGAACTCGACCGCAAGCCGCTGGACCGCGCGCTGCTCGCCACCTTCGCCGAGCTGGTCCGGGCCGACGGCGGCGGACCGGTCGCCGACCTGGGCTGCGGACCCGGTCGGGTGGCCACCGTCCTGCACGGGTTGGGGCTGGACGCGATCGGCGTCGACCTGTCACCCGTGATGCTGGCGATCGCCCGGAAGGCGTACCCGGAGCTGCGGTTCGTGGAGGGCCTGCTGACCGCGCTGCCGATCGCCGACGGCGCCCTGGCCGGGGCGCTCGCCTGGTACTCGATCATCCACACCCCGCCGGAGCAGCTCCCGGCGGTCTTCGCCGAGTTCGCGCGGGTGCTCGCCCCGGACGGTCACCTGCTTGTCGCCCACCAGGCCGGCGACGACGAGTTGGTACACCTGGAGCGGGGGTTCGGCCACGAGGTCTCGCTCGACGTCTACCGGTTGTCGCCCGACCGGGTCGTCGAGCGGCTGCGCCGGGCCGGGTTCGTGGTGCACAGCCGGGTCCGGCACGACCCGCCGGGACCGGAGTCGAACCCGCAGGCGTACCTGCTGGCGCGCAAGCCGCAGCGCCCGTAGGGGGCCCGCGGCCGTAGCGGTCGCAGTGGCCACGGCGGTCGTCGGGAAGGCGGTGACAGCGGGCTTCCGCCCCGGTACGGTCGCCGCATGACGGTGCTCAACGATCTGGTCGCCGCGCTCGCCGACGGCAGCGTGAGGGTGGTCGACCTGACCGCCCCGCTGCACGCCGGGACGCCGATCCTGACGCTGCCCGAGCCGTTCGGGCAGACCGTGCCCTTCCAGCTCCAGGAGATCAGTCGGTACGACGACCGCGGGCCGGCCTGGTACTGGAACAACATCTCCACCGGCGAGCACACCGGCACCCACTTCGACGCGCCGATCCACTGGGTGACCGGCCGGACCGGCCCGGACGTGTCCCAGGTGCCGGCGCGGCGGCTGATCGCACCGGCCGTGGTGATCGACCACGCGGCCGAGGCCGCCGCCGATCCCGACTTCCTGCTTGAAGTCGAGCACGTCAAGGCGTGGGAGGCCGAGCACGGCTCGCTGCTGGCTGGCGGCTGGCTGCTCTACCGTACGGGCTGGGACGCGTACGGGGACGACGCCGAGGCGTACGCCAACGGCGGCCGTACCCCCGGCATCTCCGCCGAGTGCGCCCGCTGGCTGGCCGAGGAGGCGCCGATCCAGGGCGTCGGGGTGGAGACCGTCGGTACCGACGCGGGCGGGGCGCCGGGGTTCGATCCGCCGTTCCCGTGCCACTCGTACCTGCTCGGCCACGACAAGTACGGCCTCACCCAGCTGCGCAACCTCGCCCAGCTGCCGCCGACCGGCGCGGTGGTGCTGGCCGGCCCGCTGCCGATCGTGACCGGCTCGGGCAGCCCGTGCCGCGTCCTCGCCCTCGTGGAGGGATAGCCGGGTGCGGGTGGCCGAACTCGTCGGGCGCGTCCTGGCGGCGCACGGCGTGCGGCACGTCTTCGGCGTGGTCGGCAGCGGAAACTTCCACGTCACGAACGCGCTGGTCGCGGCCGGGGCGCGCTTCTACCCGGCCGCACACGAGGGCGGCGCCGCGTGCATGGCGGACGGTTTCGCCCGTACCGCCGGCACCGTCGCCGTGCTCTCCGTCCACCAGGGCCCGGGGGTCACGAACGCGCTGACCGGCGTGACCGAGGCGGCGAAGAGCCACACCCCGCTGCTGGTGCTGGCACCGGAGGCCACCGCGCCGGGCTCGAACTTCCACATCGACCTCGCCGCCGTCAGCGCCGCGGTGGGCGCGCGCTTCCACCGGGTACGCGCCGAGCGCGCGGCCGAGGACGCCGCCGACGCCTTCCACGCCGCCGCCGCGGGGGCCACGGTCGTGCTCGGCCTCCCGCTGGACGTGCAGGAGGCACCGGCCCCGCCCTGGAACGGCCCGCCACCCGGCACCGCGACCGACGCGACCGGCGGCCCGACGAGCGGCCCGGCCGGCACGGCTTCCGGCTCGGACGGCGCGATCGACGGCCTGGACGCGCTCGTCGCGGCCGTACGCGCGGCCCGCCGACCGGTCTTCGTCGCCGGCCGGGGCGCCCGCGCCGCCCGCGAACCGCTGCGCCGGCTGGCCGCGCGCTGCGGCGCGCTGCTGGCCGTCTCGGCCGGCGCGAAGGGACTCTTCGCCGGGGACCCGTGGAACCTGGACGTCGCGGGCGGGTTCGCCACACCGCTCGCCGCCTCGCTGATCCCCGAGGCGGATCTCGTGGTCGCCTGGGGCAGCTCGCTGAACATGTGGACCACCCGGCACGGCGAGCTGATCCCGCCGGGCGTACCGGTCGCGCACGTCGACCGCGACCCGGCGGCGTTCGGCCGGAACCGGCCCGTGGAGATCGCGGTGCTCGGCGACGTGACGGCGGTGGCCGAGGCGGTCGCCGCCCGGCTGGCCGGCGAGCCGGACCGGACCGGCTGGCGCACGCCGGAGCTGGGGCGGCGGGTCCGCGAGCGGGGCCGCTGGCGGGACGAGCCGTACCCGGACGGGAGCGACCCCGACGCCGGGAGGCTCGACCCGCGCACGCTGAGCATCGCGCTGGACGACCTGCTGCCGGCCGAACGCACGGTGGTCGTCGACTCCGGCAACTTCATGGGCTACCCGTCGATGTTCCTGTCCGTACCGGACGCCGCCGGCTTCTGCCTCACCCAGGCGTTCCAGTCGGTCGGCCTCGGCCTGGCCAGCGCGCTCGGCGCCGCGGTCGCCCGCCCGGACCGGCTCACCGTCGCGGCGCTCGGCGACGGCGGTTTCCTGATGTCCTCGGCCGAGCTGGTCACCGCCGTACGGCTGGGGCTGCCGCTGGTCGTGGTCGTCTACGACGACGCGGCGTACGGTGCCGAGGTGCACCACTTCGGGCCGGACGGTCACCCGCTGGAGACCGTCACCTTTCCGGAGACCGACCTGGCCGCCATCGCGCGCGGCCACGGCTGCGCGGGTCTGACCGTACGGCGGCTCGACGACCTGGACGGGGTGCGGGACTGGCTGGCCGGTCCCCGTACCCGGCCGTTGGTGCTGGACGCGAAGGTGGCCACCGAGCGCGCCTCCTGGTGGCTGGAGCACGCGTTCCGGGGCCACTGACGGGCCGCCCCGGCGGACCGGCGGCTTCCGGGCCGGATGCGGAGGCTCTTCCGCCCGGAGTCCGTCGAGGTCGACGTGCCGCGGCGGGCGGGCCGGCCGGGCGTGTCAGCGTCGCGGGCGGCGAAAACGTCACAGCCCGTGCGGCCCATTTTCTCTCCTCGAAAGTGTGATGGTGCCGCTGGCGGGGCCCCTGCCACCATCGCGGTGGTGAATCGCAGAGCACTTCTCCGTGGCGCCGCCGTCGGCATGCTGTCACCCGTCGTGGCCGGTACGCCCGCGCTCGCCGCCGGCCTCACCACCACCTCGGGCGACTCCCCGATCCCGCGGCGACCGCTGTCGGGCTCGACGGGCCCGGTGCCGTCGCGGCACGTCACCTTCCCGGCCCCGACCCTCGCCGACCGGCTCACCACCCTGCCGGCCGAGACCACCCAGTTGATCATCGTCTACAGCGAGGGCTACACCACGACGTACGCGACGATGGAGACCTTCGCGAGGGACGCCGACGGCTGGCGGTCGGTCTCCGCCCCGCTGCCGGCGCGGATCGGCTCGAAGGGGTTCAGCGACAACCACGTGGAGGGGATCGCCACCACGCCGACCGGGGTGTACTCGATCGGACCGACCATGTACGGCATCGCGGCGAACCCCGGCGTGCAGTACCCGTACCACCCGCTCGTGACCAACGACTGGTGGAACGAGAACCCCTCCTCGCCCGGCTACAACACCTTCCAGCACACCAGCACCAACCCGGGCGGCGCCAGCGAGGCGCTCTGGCTGGAGAAGCCCGCCTACACGCACTTCGCGGTGATCACGTACAACATGCCGCCGAACGTGCCCACGCCGATCCCGAACGCGGGCAGTGGGATCTTCCTGCACGAGTTCAGCACCGCGGGCGGCAACGCCACGGCCGGCTGCGTGAGCCTCAGCCACGACCACCTGGTCGGCGTCCTGAGGTGGCTGACCCCGGCGGCCTCGCCACGGATCGTGCTCAGCCCGCTGGAGAGCCTCGGACGCTACTGACGCACGGTGGATCCTCGGCGCCACTGACGTGCGGTGCGTCCCGGCGCAACCGACGCGCGCTGGATCCCCGGCGCCACCGACGGGCGGTGACGGCCGGCAGCCCGCAGGCCGCCGGCCGTCGGCACCGGGGGGCGGAGGGCCACCACCCGTGGCTCAGTCGACCGCGAGCAGCCGGGCCGCGGCCGGTACCAGCGGATCCAGCGCGTCCGGGTCGGCCTCGACCTGCCGGAGCAGCTCGGCCCGCATCCGCGGCTCCCAGAACGCGCGGATGTGCCGCGCGATCTCGGCCGCCGCTACCGCCGGGGGTTCGTGGTGGAAGTGCACGGCCAGCTCGTTGGCGAGCCGGACCTGCGCGGACGTCTGCCCCGACATCTCAGTCCACCAGCGCCGCTACGGGGACGGGGCGCCGCGCCTCGGCCGGCGGCGCACCGGTGCCGGGGTGCTTGAGACCGACCTGGACGGCCGTCACCTTGTACTCCGGGCAGTTCGTCGCCCAGTCGGAGTTCTCGGTGGTCACCACGTTGGCGCCGGTCACCGGGTGGTGGAACGTGGTGTAGACGACGCCCACCGGCATCCGGTCGGAGAGCACCGCCCGCAACGAGGTGGCGCCGACCCGGCTCGCGAGGGTCACCTCGTCGCCGTCGCGGATGCCGCGCACCTCGGCGTCGTGCGGATGGATCTCCAGCAGGTCCTCGGGGTGCCAGGCGACGTTGCCGGTACGCCGGGTCTGCGCCCCCACGTTGTACTGGCTCAGGATCCGGCCGGTGGTGAGGATCAGCGGGTACTTGCGGGTGCTGCGCTCCCGCGTCGGCACGAACGGCGTGGTCACGAACCGGCCCTTGCCCCGGACGAAACCGTCCACGTGCATGATCGGCGTGCCCTCGGGGGCGTCGGCGTCGCAGGGCCACTGCACGCTACCGAGCTTGTCCAGCTTCTCGAAGGAGACTCCGGCGAAGGTCGGGGTGAGCGCCGCGATCTCGTCCATGATCTCGCGCGGGTGCCGGTACTCCATCGGGTAGCCCATCGCCTGGGCGATCTCGCAGACGATCTCCCACTCGTGCTTGCCGGTCTTCGGCGCCATCACCGGCCGCACCCGGTTGATCCGCCGCTCGGCGTTGGTGAAGGTGCCGTCCTTCTCCAGGAACGAGGTGCCGGGCAGGAAGACGTGCGCGAACCTGGCCGTCTCGTTGAGGAAGAGGTCCTGCACCACGACCAGCTCCATCGCGCTCAGCGCGGCGGTGACGTGAGTGGTGTTCGGGTCGGACTGGGCGATGTCCTCGCCCTGTACGAAGATCGCCCGGAAGCTGCCGTCGATGGCCGCGTCGAACATGTTCGGGATGCGCAGCCCCGGCTCGGCCTGCAGGGTGCTGCCCCACATGTTCTCGAAGACCGCGCGGACGGCCTCGTCCGAGACGTGCCGGTAGCCGGGCAGCTCGTGCGGGAACGAGCCCATGTCGCAGGAGCCCTGCACGTTGTTCTGCCCGCGCAGCGGGTTGACGCCGACGCCGTCGCGGCCGACGTTGCCGGTGGCCATGGCGAGGTTGGCCATCCCCATCACCATGGTCGAGCCCTGGCTGTGCTCGGTGACGCCGAGCCCGTAGTAGATCGCGGCGTTCCCGCCGGTCGCGTAGAGCCGGGCCGCCGCGCGCAGCTCCTCGGCCGGTACGCCGGTGATCGACTCGACCGCCTCGGGGCTGTTCTCCGGCCGCCCGACGAACTCGGCCCAGTCGTCGAAGCCCTCGCAGCGCTCGGCCACGAAGGCCCGGTCGACCAGCCCCTCGGCGAGCACGACGTGCGCCATCGCGTTCACCACGGCGACGTTGGTGCCGGGGGCGAGCTGGAGGTGGTGGGTCGCCTCGATGTGCGGCGAGCGGACCAGGTCGATGCGGCGCGGGTCGACCACGATCAGCTTCGCGCCCTCGCGCAGCCGGCGCTTCATCCGGGAGGCGAAGACCGGGTGCCCGTCGGTCGGGTTCGCCCCGATCACCATGATCACGTCGGCCTGGGCCACCGAGCGGAAGTCCTGGGTACCGGCCGAGGTGCCGAAGGTCTGCTTGAGCCCGTACCCGGTCGGCGAGTGGCAGACCCGGGCGCAGGTGTCGACGTTGTTGTTGCCGAAGGCGGCCCGGATCATCTTCTGCACCACGTAGACCTCCTCGTTCGTGGTACGCGAGGAGGTGATGCCGCCGATGGCGCCGACGCCGTGCCGGGCCTGGATGTCGCGCATCCGGACGGCCACGTAGTTGATCGCGGTGTCCCAGTCCACCGGCTACCACTCGTCCGTGACGCGCTCCCGGATCATGGGGCTGAGCTGCCGGTCCGGGTGGGTGGCGTAGCCGAACGCGAACCGCCCCTTGACGCAGGAGTGACCCTCGTTGGCGCCGCCGTCCTTGTACGGGACCATCCGTACCAGCTCGTCGCCGCGCAGCTCCGCCTTGAACGAGCAGCCCACGCCGCAGTACGCGCAGGTGGTGAGGACGGTGCGGCTCGGCATCCCGAGTTGGACCACCGACTTCTCCTGCAGCGTCGCCGTCGGGCAGGCCTGTACGCAGGCGCCGCAGGAGACGCACTCGGAGGCCATGAACGAGGTGCCGCCCGCGGAGACCTTCGAGCCGAAGCCGCGCCCCTCGATGGTCAGCGCGAAGGTGCCCTGGATCTCGCCGCAGGCCCGTACGCAGCGGGAACAGGCGATGCACTTCGACGCCTCGAAGTCGAAGTACGGGTTGCTGGAGTCGGTCGGCGCGTCCAGGTGGTTCTCGCCGGAGTAGCCGTACCGGACCTGGCGCAGGCCGACCGCGCCGGACATGTCCTGCAGCTCGCAGTCCCCGTTGGCCGAGCAGGTGAGGCAGTCCAGCGGGTGGTCGGAGATGTAGAGCTCCATCACCCCCTGGCGCAGCTTCTCCAGCTTCGGCGTCTGAGTGCGCACCCGCATCCCCTCGGCGACGGGCGTGGTGCAGGAGGCCGGGGTGCCGCGCCGCCCGTCGATCTCCACGAGGCAGAGCCGGCAGGAGCCGAACGCCTCCAGGGTGTCCGTGGCGCAGAGCTTCGGGATGTCCACCCCGGTCAGGGCGGCGGCCCGCATGACGGAGGTGCCCTCGGGCACCGTCACCGGCATGCCGTCGACCTCGATCGAGACGGTCGCCGGGCCGGGGCGGGCCGGCGTACCAAGGTCGGGTTCCTTCAGCAGGCTCATGGTCTGGCCTCCTCGTACCGGGCGGTGAAGTCGTCGGGGAAGTGCAGCAACGCGCTGCGTACGGGCATCGGGGTCAGGCCGCCCATGGCGCAGAGCGACCCCTCGGTCATCAGCTCACACAGGTCGCCCAGGAGCGCCAGGTTTTCGTCCGGGTCCTGACCGGCCCGGATCCGGTCGATCACCTCGACGCCGCGCACCGCGCCGACCCGGCAGGGGGTGCACTTGCCGCACGACTCCTCGGCGCAGAACTCCATGGCGAAGCGGGCCATCGCCGCCATGTCCACGGTGTCGTCGAAGACCACCACGCCGCCGTGGCCGAGCAACGCGCCCGCCTCGACGAACGCCTCGTAGTCCATCGGCAGGTCCAGGCCGTCGGCCGGCAGGTACGCCCCGAGCGGGCCGCCGACCTGCACCGCGCGCACCGGCCGCCCGGTGCGGGTACCGCCGCCGTAGCCGTGCACGAGCTCGGCCAGGGTGATGCCGAACGCGGTCTCGAAGACGCCGCCGTGGGCGATGTTGCCGCCCAGCTGGAAGACCTGCGTACCCCGGGAGCGACCGACCCCGAGCGCCTGGTACGCCGCGCCGCCGTCGGCGAGGATCGCCGGTACCGAGGCCAGGCTCAACACGTTGTTGACGATCGTCGGCTTGCCGAACAGGCCGGTGATGGCCGGGATGGGCGGTTTGGCGCGGACCATGCCGCGCCTGCCCTCCAGGCTCTCCAGCATCGCGGTCTCCTCGCCGCAGATGTACGCGCCGGCGCCCACCCGTACGTGCAGGTCGAACCGCTGCCCCGAGCCGAGGACGTCCTCGCCCAGCCAGCCCTGGTCCCGCGCCACCTCGATCGCCCGGCGCAGGGCACGCACCGCGTCGGGGTACTCCGAGCGGACGTAGACGTAGCCCTCGCGGGCGCCCACCGCGTACGCCGCGATGGTCATGCCCTCGATCAGGGTGAACGGGTCGCCCTCCAGGAGCATCCGGTCGGCGAACGTCCCGCTGTCGCCCTCGTCGGCGTTGCAGCAGACGAACTTCTCGTCCCCGGCCGCGTCGGCGACGGTCTTCCACTTGATCCCGGCGGGGAACCCGGCGCCGCCGCGCCCGCGCAGCCCCGACTCGGTGACCTCGCGGACCACCTCCGCCGGGGCGAGTTCCAGCGCCCGGCGCAGCCCGGCCAGGCCGCCGTGCGCGAGGTAGTCCTCGGGCGAGAACGGGTCGGTCACCCCGACCCGGGCGAAGCAGAGCCGGGTCTGGTCGCGCAGCCAGGGCAGCTCCTCCACCGGGCCCTGGCGCAGCGGGTGGTCGGCGCCGTCGAGCAGGCCCGCCGCGACGAGTTCCCCGACCGCCGACGGGTCGACCGGCCCGTAGCCGATCCGGCCGTCCCCGGTCACCACCTCGACCAGCGGTTCCAACCACAGCATGCCGCGGGATCCGTTGCGGACGATCCGCACCGCCCGACCGGCGGCGGCCGCGTGCCGCCGGATCTCCTCGGCGACCTCGTCCGCGCCCACCGAGAGCGCGGCCGAATCCCGGGGTACGTAGACCGTGACCGGTGCCGTCATGAGTTCACCGCCTCCGTGGTCGACGCCGCGCCGCCCGGCGCGGAATGGCCCGCGACCCCGCCCGGCGCGACGCGGCCGGGGGCCGGGGCGCCGGCGGGGGCGCGGCCCAGCGCGGCGTCCAGCCGGTCCGGGTCGAGGCGCCCCAGCACCCGCCCGTCGAGCTGGGCGGCGGGGCCGAGCGCGCAGTTGCCGAGGCAGAAGACCTGCTCCAGGGTGATCGAGCCGTCGGGCGTGGTCTGGCCGAGCTTGACGCCGAGCGCCTGCTCGGCGTGGGCCAGCAGCCGTTCCGCGCCCACCGACTGACAGGCCTCGGCCCGGCAGAGCCGCAGGACGGTACGCCCGGCGGGCTCGGCGCGGAAGTCCGAGTAGAAGGTGACCACGCCGTGCACGTCGGCGCGGGAGAGATTGAGTTCCCGGGCCAGCACCGGCACCAGGTCCGGGTCGACGTAACCGAACTCCTCCTGGACCCGGTGCAGGATCGGCAGTAACGCGCCCCGGTCACCGCGGTGCGCCGCGACCAGCGCGCGCACCCGATCGGCCATCGAGGTGTCTGGACTTCCCACTCTCGGCCCACCCCACATCCACCGAACGCGAATCGACATACTGTAGGCTGAATATCGTATGCAACCGCCGGACGGAAAGCCAGACCGGCCGCCGCGTACGGGTCGCCCTCGCAACGCCCGCTCCCCCGCCGCACCCGCACGTGGCCGCACCTGGCCGCCGCCGTCGACGCGTACGGCTCCGAGCCCGTGACGCCGGGTGTCGGCGCTCCTCATCCGTCCGAGAGGGACGAGGCAGGTCGGTACCGACGGCGGCTGGACGCCACGCGCCGGAACACCGAGACTTTGTCAGGACCGTAGCCGGGTCGGGCTGCGCGACACCTGGACAGACACGGGACGACCGGCATGGCGGAGGGGCGAGTGGCACGTCCGAGCGGGGCACTTCGACTGGCGGTACTCGGGCCGGTGCTCGCCTGGCGGGGTGAGGTCGAACTCGACCTGGGACCGCCGCGGCAGCGGGCGACGCTGGCGGTGCTGCTGGCCGCGGCCGGCAAGCCGATGGGCCTCGACGAGATCGTCGCGGTGCTCTGGCCCGAGAACCCGCCCCCGGGCGCCGGCGAGATCGTCCGACGGTACGTCGACGTGCTGCGCCGCCTGCTCGAACCCGACCTGCCCGAGCACGCGGAGGGGCGGCGGCTGGTGAGCAGCGGCGGCGGCTACCGGCTCGACCTCGACGAGGAGATGTCGGACCTGCTCGCCTTCCGGCGGCTGCGGGAGGACGCGCGGCAGGCCCTCACCGAGGGGCAGCCGGAGTTGGCTACTCAGCTGTTCGTCGAAGCGCTTCGGAGCTGGCGCGGGCCGGCCGGATCCGGCATCGACAGCGCCGTCCGGGCCCACCCGGTCTTCGCCGCGCTCAACCGCGAGTACCTCGACGCGGTACGGCGCGCCGCCGACGCCGCCCTCGCCGCCGACCAGGCCGACGCCGTGCTGCCACACGCGGAGGAGGCGGCGGAGGCGCAACCGCTGGACGAGCCCCTCCAGGCCCGGCTCGTCCTGCTCCTGGCCGCGACCGGGCAACGGGCGGCGGCGCTGGAGGCGTACCGGCGGGTCCGTGGCCGGCTCGCCGGCGAGCGGGGCGTCGCCCCCGGGCCGGAGTTGCAGGCCGCGCACGCCGCCGTGCTGCGGGCCGACGCCGACGCCACGGCGGCAGCGCGGACCTCGGGCGAGACGGCGCCGGCCTGGAACGGGTCCCGGCAGCCACCCGGCCGCCCGACCGTGCCCTTCCCCGAGCCCACCGCCCGGCCCGCCCAGCTTCCGGCCGGACCCGCGGCCTTCGCCGGCCGCCGTCGCGAAATCGCCGAGTTGGTCGCCACGCTCGCCGGTACCGTCGGCGCGGACGGCCCTGACGGCGCGGAAGACCCGGTCGGCACCGACGGCGCGGACGGCACCGACCGGCCGGTACCGCCGCCCGTGGTGATCAGCGGTCCGGCCGGCGTCGGCAAGAGCGCGCTGGCGCTGCACTGCGCCCACCTGCTCGCCCACCGCTTCCCGGACGGCCGGCTCCACGTCGACCTGCGCGGCTTCGACCCCACCGGCGCGGTGATGCCGCCGGACGAGGCGTTGCACAACCTCCTCGGCGCGCTGGGCGTACCGCCCCGGGGCGTACCGGTCGGGCTCGACGCCCAGGTCGCCCTCTACCGGGGCCTGCTCGCCGACCGACGGGTCCTGGTCCTGCTCGACAACGCCCACGACGCCGAGCAGGTACGGCCGCTGCTGCCCGACGCGCCCGGCAGCCTGGTCATCGTCACCAGCCGCGACCAGCTCCCCGAACTCGTCGCCGCCCACGGCGCCCACCCGATCCCGCTCGACGTGCTGGACGACGCGGACGCGCGGGACCTGCTGGCCGGCCGGCTCGGCACGGCCCGGCTCGCCGCCGAGCCCGAGGCGGTCGAGGAGATGATCTCGCTCTGCGCCCGCCTGCCGCTGGCGCTCTCGCTCGTCGCCGCGCGGGCCGCCATGGAGCGCCACCGTCCGCTGGCCACCGTCGCGCGGGAACTGCGCGACGCACACGATCGGGCGGACGACCCCGCCGGGGCGGCGGCCGGCGCGGCGCGTACCGCCCTCACCTGGTCGTACGGCGCGCTCAGCCCGGCGGCGGCCCGGCTGTTCCGGCTGTTCGCCCTGCACCCCAGCACCGCCGCCGGCCCGGCCGCGGTCGCCAGCCTCGCCGGCGAGCCGGTCGGACGAATCCAGCCGCTCCTCGACGAGCTGGTCCGGGCCCGTCTGGTCACCGAGCCGACGCCGCGCCGGTACGCGTTCCACGACCAGCTCCGCGCGTACGCCAACGGCCTGGTCGCCGCGGTGCAGTCCGAGCCGGAGCGGCACGCGGCGCGCAACCGGCTCTTCGACCACTACCTCCACTCCGCCCTCGCCGCCGACGGCCTGATCAGCTCCGGTCGCGCCCCGATCGCGGTGGACCCGCCCGTCGCCGGCGCCCTCCCCGAGATCTTCCCCCGGGAGCGGGACGCGGTGCGCTGGCTCGTCACGGAGCGGGCCGCGCTGCTGGCGGCCGTGGAGGGCGCCGGCGCCCACGGCTTCGACGTACACGCGTGGCAGCTGGCCTGGGTCCTGGAGCAGTTCCTGGAGCGGTGGGGCCACTGGGACGACTGGACCAGCGCGATCCGGGCCGGCATGCGGGCGGCGCAGCGGCTGGACGATCCGCGCGCGCTGGCGCACGGCCACCGCAGCCTCGGGCTCTCCGCCCTGGTCATGGGCCGCGCCGAGGACGCGTACCCGCACTTCACCCAGGCCCTCGACCTGTTCCGGCGCACCGGCGACCTCAGCGGCCAGGCGCTGGTCGAGCGCGGGCTGGCCTCCGTCGTGGACCGCCGGGGCCGGTACGACGAGGCGCTCTGGCACGCCGAACGGGCGGTCGCGCTCTACCGCGAGGCCGGCAACCGCAGCGGCGAGGGGTTGGCGCGGAACCTGGTCGGCTGGTACCACGCGACCCTCGGCAACTACGCCGCCGGTCTCACCTTCGTGGAGGCCGCCGTCGCGCTGCTGCGCGACGCGGGGTACCGCCGCGGCGAGGCGGCGGCCTGGGACACCCTCGGCTTCATCCACCGCGGCCTCGGCGAGCCGGTGCGGGCGATCGAGGCGTACCGCCGGTCGGCCGAGCTGCGGCACGAGATCAACGACCGGCACCAGGAGGCGCAGACGCTCACCCGGCTCGGCCTGGTCTGCCGGGACAGCAACGACCTGCCCGGCGCGGCCCGGGCGCTGCGGCAGGCCCTGACGATCACCAGCGAGATGCGGCATCCGGACGCCGAGGTGATCGGCCGCCTGCTGGCGGAGGTGGAGCAGATGGCCGGCGCGGCGGGCTGATCCGGCCCGGCCCGGCCGGCCGCCGCGTCTCGCGGGCGCGGTCAGTCGACGGGCTCCAACGACCGCCAGTACTGAGCGCCGTCCTCGTCGCGCACCGTGTACCCCAGCTCCTCGACCGCCGCACGCAGCTCGCGGACCTCGCGATGGGCCTTCTTGCCCAGCGCGGTGCGCCGCGCGGCGAGCAGCGCGCCTACCGCTGGGGGAAGTTGCGGGCTCTCCGGCACCCAGCGGCGGTAGCGGTCGGCGTACGGGTCGGCGTCCCGCCACGGGTAGCCGTGCGCCCGCAGGCCGGCGGCGACCTGCGCGGCCGGGGCGGGGCAGCGTTCGCGGACCAGTTGGCGCGAACCGGGGTCCAGCACGACGAGCGTACGGCCGTCGAGGAACACCGCCGCGACCTCGGCGCGTCGGACGGCGCCGTGGTACGAGTCCCGGTCGAGCCGCAGCTCGGCGTCGGTCACCGTCACCGTCGTCGACTCGCCCAGACTGGTGAGCGCCAGCACGGTCCCCAGCACCAGCCCGGCGAGTGCGCCGAGCGCCATCTCCCACGGCGCGTCCACGGCCGCCAGCCCCCGGAACACCGCCCCGAACGGCAGCGGCCCCGGCAGCTCGATCGCCCCGCGGGCCACCGCCGGCAGCACCAGCCCCAGCAGCAGGCCGGCGGCGGGCAGTCCGAACACGACCGTGAGCCGCTCCGACCTCGGCGCCCGTAGCACCGATCGCGCCCCGGATCCCACCGAGTCCGCCGATCCCACCGTGTCGGCCCGTTCCGCCGAGTCCGTCGGTTCCGCCGAGGCTTCCGGCCCTGCTGGCGGCGTGTTCCGGTCCGCGGCTTCCTCGTCGTCCACCATCGCTGCTCCCCCGTTCCGGCGACGCGGCGCGGCGCTCCGGCCCCGCCCCTGCGGGACGAGGTTATGGCCGCCGGCGCCTCGATCGACAGCCGCCGAAGGTCGACCCGTCGCGTCGACTTTGGTCTGCCCGACCCATTCATGGGCGCAAATGAAATGCCGCCGTCGTGGCGGACATGTGATGGTGTCGGGCGCCCGCCCGACATCGACCGACCCCAGGGAGCCACGTTGGCACGCGCTGCACCCGCCCCGTCCGGCGGCGACGCGAGAACCCGGTTCGAGGCCCTGTACCGGGCCCATTACCAGGACCTGCTCGGCTACGCCCTACGCCGCTGCGATCGACCCGAGGACGCCGCCGACGTCGTGGCGGAGACCTTCCTCGTCGCCTGGCGGCGCCTGGACGTCGTCCCGGTCGACCAGGCCAGGGCCTGGCTCTTCGGGGTCGCGCGCAACGCTATGGCGAACCAACACCGCGCGGACCGGCGCAGGACGAACCTCGCCGCGCGGCTGCGGAGCGAACTCGCGCAGGCCGAGGTGGTCCGGGCGGACGTGCCCGACGAGGTCCGGGACGCCTTCCGGGAACTCCCGGAGGCCGACCGGGAGCTGCTGCGGTTGGTGGCCTGGGAGGGGTTGTCGACGGACGAGCTGACGGTCGCCCTCGACTGCTCGGCGAACGCCGTCCGCATCCGCCTGCACCGCGCCCGGCGTCGGTTCGCCGACGCTCTCCGCCGACCATCACTGACCGCGTGACGGAGGGACCCGCCATGACCCACCCCGACGAGAGCCAGGATCGCCTGATCCGGCTGCTCGCCCCGAAAACCCGGCTTCCCGACTCGGTGCTGCGACCGACGGCCGCAGCCGGCGAGGAGATGCTTCAAATGATCATGCGAGAGTCCGTGCCGGACACCCGGCCCGTCGAGCCGCGCCACCGCCGGCTGTCCTGGCTCTCGGGCCGGCGGCTCCTGCTCGCCGTACCGGCCGCGGCGGCGCTGGCGGCACTGGTGCTGGTGGTCACCGTCATGCTGCCCTCGTCCGGGCCCGGCGGACCCGCGCCGGCCCAGGCCCGGGCACTCGACATCGCCCAGGAGCACGGGTACGTCGTGGTGCGGATCCTCGACCCGGTGGCGGACCCGGCGCGGTACCGGGCCGAACTGGCCGAGCACGGCCTCGACGTGGAACTGGTCCTGGCGCCGGCCGACCCGGAACACGTCGGGCGCGTGCTCGCGCAGGACCTCGACGATCCCGGCACCGGCCCGAGGATCCAGGTGATCGAGGCGCCCGGCAACTGCACGGCCAACGGCGACTGCTCGGTCGGCATCAAGGTGCCCGTGGACTACCGCGCGCACGCGCGGATCGTCATCGGCCGGACGCCGGTGGCGGGTGAGTCGGTGGCGGGGGACGCACCCGTGCTCGGCGCGGACGAGGAACAGCAGCTGCGCGCGCTGGTGGGCAAGCGCGTCTCCGAGGTCCGCCGCATCCTCTCGTCGCGCGGGCAGACCGCCCAGTACCGGGTCGGCGCGGACTCCCGCAGCGCCGAGGCCGCCGAGGTCCCGGGCGACTGGTACGTCTACGACACCGCGCCGCTGGCCGGTGGGGTGGTGGTGCTCTGGGTCTCCGAGACCGGAACCGAACCGACCGTCACGGCGCCTGGCTTCGACGGCACCGCCGCGCCGGGCACTCCCCCCGGGTCGTAGCGGGCGACGCGTCGGGGTGCCGCCACCGCGTCCGGTGTGGCGGCACCCCGCACCGTCGCGCGCCGCCGTCCCGCGCCGGCTCGGGTCCGCGCCGGTCGGCTCGGTACGCCGGATTCGTCGGGTTCGCTGGGCTCGCGGGGTTCGCCGTCAGCTAACTCGGCGCTGTCGAGGCGTCCGATCGGGGCGCGGCGCGGCATGCTGTACCGGTGACGATCACCTTCTCCCTCCAGGCCGTACCCCGCGACGCCGAGAGCTGGCTGCGCCTGGCGCGGCGAGCCGAGGCCGCCGGCTACGAGGCCCTGCTCGTCCCGGACCACCCCGGCGCCACCGCCTCCCCCTTCGTCGCCCTCGCCGCGGCGGCGGCCGCGACCTCGACGATCGGCCTCGGGTCGTACGTCTCCAACGCCGGCATACGCGAACCCATCCTGCTCGCCGCCGACGTCGCCACCCTCGACGTCGTCTCCGGCGGACGCGCCCGCCTCGGTCTGGGTGCCGGACACACGCCGGCCGAGTGGCGGGCCGTCGGACGGGAACGCCCCGACGTCGCCGGGCGGGTACGCCGCTGCCTGGCCGTCGCCGAGGCGACCCGCGCGCTGCTGGCCGGCGAGGAGGTCACCGTCGCCACCCCGGAGCTGACCGTGCGGGCGGCCCGGCTCGCCGAGCCCCGTCCCGTGCGGCGCGTCCCGTTGACCATCGGGACGGCGAACTCGACACTGCTCCGCTGGGCGGGGGCGCACGCCGACGTGGTCGGCATCGCCGGCTTCGGGCGTACCCTCGCCGACGGCCACACGCACGAGGTGCGCTGGCGCGCCCAGGAGATCGAGGCACAGCTCCGGTGCGTCGCCGAGGGTGCCGCCGGGCGCGAGCGGCCGGCCCCGCTGGAGGCCCTGGTGCAGCGGGTCGCCGTGACCGACGACGCCGAGGCGGTGCTCGCGGAGACCGCCGAGCATACCGGGATGACGGTGGACGAGCTGCTGGCGACGCCGTTCCTGCTCGTCGGTACCGAGGACGAGATCGTCGCCGCGATCGCCGCGCACCGGCGGCGCTGGGGCGTCACCCGCTACGTCGTACGCGAGGAGGCGCTCGAACCGCTCGCGCCGGTCATCGCCCGGTTGGCGGGCTGACTCACTCCCCCGGTCGGGGTGCCGCCCGTCTCGGTCCGCGTACCGTGCCGACAACGGTCGGCCCGTCCACCCGTACCACCGCACCGGCCGGCGGTTCCGGCGGGCGTCGGTGGCGTGGTCGCCGCCGGCGGCGGGCCGGCCCGCCCTGCCGGTAGACCAGGTACGCGACGATGGTCGCGCCGAGCGCCGCCATCCCGGACCCGGCCCCGACCAGGAATCGGCTGATCCCACCCCAGATGGCACCGGCCCGGTTCTCGAAGGTGTCGCGCACGTCGACGAGGACGTCGAAGTACCGGGTGGGAAAGAGCGGGGTCTCGGTCTCGCCGCTGAGGGCGGTGACGGCGACCTGGAACTGGAGTTCCCCGGCCTCGCGTGCCCGGATCGCCCAGCGCCACTGGGCCACGTCCTCCGGGGTGCTGATCACCTGCTCGGCCTGGCCGGTCGCGCTGATCTCGACGTCGTCGGCGTAGGCGGTCAGCTCCGCGCGCACCCGGCCGGCCAGGCCCAGCGGGAACGGCTTCCCACCGTCGCGCGGTGGTGGACCAGCGTCGACGCGCCGCCCAGGTACGCGGCCTCTCGCTCGACGCGCAGCGACCGCTGGTACTCGCCCGCGTCATCGGGCACCGTTCCGGGCCGCGACGAGGACCGGGGCGGCGGCGTCCGCCCCGGAACGAGCCCTCCGGGGTACGCACCGAGGGGGTCGAGGCGCCGAGGGCCGGGGCGGTGCGAGGCGGGTCCGTCGAGGGGGTGACCGGCCCCGCCTCGGGGTCGGGTACCCAGAGCGGAGCGTGGTCGAGACGAGAGTGGCCAGCACCGTGACGACGCCCAGGATCGCGCCGACGAGCGAGATGTGGAAAACGGGACTGCTGGTTTGACGGGTTCGCGCTGTCGCGGCGAAGCCGGCGGCCCGTCACGATCGTCCGGAGCCGGGGTATGGAAGTCCAGCCCGGAGCCAGCTCCCTGTAACGAGGCTTACCGGACGTTGGCTGGCGGTGCCCCTGACCAGCGCTACAGCACCTTTCCGGCGTATTTCGGCGATACTCCTACTGCCACTGCTCGTCCTCACGGTCAAGGTCGGGGATCGGCCCGAGGAGTGCCCACCCCGGCTTCAGCGCCCGGCTGCTGCGGAACCCGCGGTCCTCCGCGTACGCCTCCATGTCCGTGCCGTCGGATGCGTGCATGATCGTGTAGACCGGCGGGTCCTCATGGTAGAAGCGGAAGAAGGTGCGCCCGGGGTCTTTCGCCTGATGGATGATCAAGTAGGCGTACGGAGGCAGAGCCGCGAACGTCGCCCGATCGTCCGGGTTCGTCGGCTCGCAGCCGTAAATGGTTCTCCCAGGGCCTGGCCCTTCAGGCTGTCCAGCCTGGTGCACGCAGATCGTCGGCAGGGTCCAGGTGATCCGTTCGGCGTGCGGGTGGGCGGCCACCAGCTCCCGCATCCGGGCGTCGGCCGCGATGAAGGCGGCCGGATCACGATTGAATTCCGTCTCCAGCTTGTCGAACCGTCGGGCGTCGAACCCGCTGCCGAAATGCGCCCCCAGCGACAGGAAGACGGCGACATGCCAGGCCGCGAAGAGCGTCGCCACGACGATCAGTGTGACGAGCATGACGAGCAGGACCCGGCCCGGCGAGCGCCGCCATCCGCGTCGCTGTGACTCTACGGACGGACCTGCTCCGCCCGTAGACGATTGCCCCATTGCCCATGTCTCCTCGATTGACCTCACCCGATTCTGCGCCGGTACGTCTCGTCCGCGAGGCACCGCGCGGCGTAGATCGTACGCCGCAGCGCCCCGTACTACTTGATCGCGGAAATGAGCGCGTTCTGCTGCCGCTTGGAGGAGCACAGTTTCCCGACGACCAGCCCGGCGGTGATCTGTCCACCTTCGAGGGAGGCGGCGACGCGCCAGCGTGGCGCCGTGCGTGTCGGTGGCGTGCTCGGTGATCGGCAGGTCAGAGCCTACGGTGAGGTTTGGCGCGATTGCCGCGCACTACGCGCGGACGAGGCGGGCGACCGATGCTCGGCGCCGAGAAGTGGTTGACCGGGAGCAAGCGGCCCGCCGCGCTCACCCCGCACCGCCGCGTATCTACTCTGAGCACAAGATCATTCGATTCCGAAAACCAGGCCCGGACAACTCACACTCCGACCGTCCGAACCTACCTTTCGGATCGCAGGTCGCAGCCTTGATCATCCGAATCCTTGACGAGGACAGGACACCGTCCATGCACGCTCGACGATCCGAGACGCACGACCGGCGCCCCGCCTCGGCGGGTCCGAGCGGCCCGAGCCGTTCCGCCAGCCACGCACGTGGGCGCGGACGGCGCCGCGACCGTGCCATTCCGCGCGCCCTCCGGGCGGAATGCGGGAAAACGGAGCGCCGGCACGGAAATGAACCGGCGCGTGGCGAAAGCGGATGGCATACCGTCAAAGGCGACACAACCGCGCAGGCTGGGTCGATCTTGAGGAATACGGCATCATCGGCCCTCCGCCGGGGCGGCGCGTTTCCGCCCGGACTGGCGGGAAGCCGCCCCGCCGAATAACGTACGCGCAGCGTGATCATCGCGGCGGCAAGACCTTCGGAGCAAGCGCGTTTCCGCTGGCGGCAGCGCCGCCCGGGCCGCGATCGCCCGCCACGGCAATAGCGGAGCGTATTCCGATCCGGGCTCGGAAATCGGACCGTGAACCCGTTAACCGGGGCGATACGGCGACGAAACGAAAAACGTCCGATGAACCGCGAGTAATCGAAACCGCACAGCATACGTCAGGGGTTCAGCAAATCAAATATCTCTACATTTCGATCAATGAGATCTAGCATCGTCTCAACCGATCGCAGGAGCCATCGGCAGTGCGCGCCACAAACGCGCCGGTCAGGTATCAGAAGGGGAGACGAGTCATGACACGCGTACCACCGTCGCCCGGGCGCCGCTGGCGTCTCGGTGTCGCCGCGGCCGCCGCGGTCACCGCGGTCGGCTTCGGCACACCCGCACAGGCCACCCCCGCCGAGGGACAGATCCTCGAACTCGGCGGACCCACCGCGGTCGCCGACTCGTACATCGTGGCGTTCAAGGACGCCGCGGTGTCCCGTACCAACGTCGCCAGCGGCGCCCGCGGCCTGGCCGAACGGCACGGTGGCAAGCTCGGGCGGACCTTCGAGAACGCGCTGCGCGGTTTCGAGGTACGCCTGCCGGAGCGGGCCGCCAAGCGGCTCGCCGCCGACCCGTCCGTCCGGTACGTCCAGCAGAACCACACCGTCAGGATCACGGGGACCCAGGCACCCACCCCCTCCTGGGGCCTCGACCGCCTCGACCAACGCAACCTGCCGCTGAACAACTCCTACACCTACCCGAACAACGGGGCGGGTGTGCGGGCGTACATCATCGACACCGGCATCCGCTTTTCCCACAACGACTTCGGCGGGCGCGCGGTCTCCGGCTTCGACGCGGTGGACGGTGGCACCGCCGACGACGGCAACGGTCACGGTACGCACGTCGCCGGCACCGTCGGCGGCAGCACGTACGGTGTGGCCAAGGGCGTCACCCTGGTCGGCGTACGGGTCCTGGACAACGGCGGCAGCGGCACCTACGACGGCGTCATCGCCGGCATCGACTGGGTGACCGGCGACCACGACCCCGGCGAGCGGGCGGTCGCCAACATGAGCCTCGGCGGCGGCTTCAGCCAGGCCGTCAACGACGCCGTGACCGCCTCGATCGCCGACGGCGTCGTTTTCGGCGTCGCGGCCGGCAACGACTACGGCGCCAACGCCTGCAACGTCTCCCCCGCCAGCACCCCGAACGCGATCACCGTCGGCGCGACCGAGTCGAACGACGCGAAGGCCAGCTACTCGAACATCGGTACCTGCCTGGACATCTTCGCGCCCGGCACCGGCATCACCTCGTCGTGGTTCACCTCGAACACCGCCACCAACACCATCAGCGGCACCTCCATGGCGACGCCGCACGTCGTCGGCTCGGCGGCGCTGGTGCTCGCGGCGAACCCCAGCTACACCCCGCAGCAGGTGCGCGACAAGCTCGTCAACGACGCCACCAGCAACGTGGTGACCAACCCCGGCAGCGGCTCGCCGAACAAGCTGCTCTACGTCGGCAACATCGTTCCGCCGACGCAGGACTTCTCGATCTCCGTCGCGCCGGCCGCCGGGTCGGTCAACCCGGGCAGCACCCTCACCGCCACCGTCGGCACGACCACCACGGTCGGCGCCGCGCAGTCGGTGAGCCTCGCCGCCAGCGGCCTGCCCAGCGGCGTCACCGCCAGCTTCAGCCCCGCCTCGGTCACCTCCGGCGGCTCCTCGACGCTGACCCTCAGCACCACGGCCGCCGCCGCGCCGGGCACGTACCAGGTGACCATCACCGGTACGGGCAGCGTCACCACGCAGACCACCTCGTACACGTTGACGGTCAACGGCCCGCCCGGCTGCGCGCAGACCAACGGCACCGACCTGAGCATCCCGGACAACGCGACGGTGGAAAGCTCGATCACCATCTCCGGCTGCGCGAGCACCCCGCGTACGAACAGCACCGTCGAGGTGCACATCGTGCACACGTACAAGGGTGACCTCGTAGTCAGCCTGGTCGCGCCGGACGGCAGCGCCTACGTCCTGCACAACCGCGCGGGCGGCTCGGCCGACAACATCGACCAGACGTTCACGGTCAACCTCTCCAGCGAGACCGCCAACGGCACCTGGAAGCTGCGGGTCCAGGACACCGCCTCGCTCGACACGGGATACCTGAACAGCTGGACGCTCTCCCTCTAGGCCACACCTGCGGCAGGCCGTGGGCCGGGGCACCGATCGGAGCCCCGGCCCACGTACGTGCTCAGGAAGCTCTCGTCGCGATATCGACGAGCAACTGCCGGGCGCGCCGTCGGTCGGGGGCACACAGGTCCTCGTGCTCGTCGTCGACCCGCACCGCCAGGCCGGCCCGGAGCACCGCCCCCGCGTCGTCGGTACGGCCCCGCTCGATCAGCAGCTCGCCGAGGCAGCACAGCGCCGTCACGAGCGTCACCACGTCGCCTTCGCGCTCGGCCCCGGTCACCGCGTCGCGGAGCAGGCGCTCGCCTCGTCCGGGGTCACCCCGGTCGAGCAGCAGGAGCGCCTTGTGCAGCTGCCGCGACGCCGGCATCACGGCCGCCTACCTGCGCCGGTTCATCATCACCAGCGCGGTGGTGATCCCGGCCGCGACCAGCGGCAGGAGGCAGCAGAGCGACAGGAGGAAAAGGTGCCACGGCTTGATCGCTCCCATGGCCCGGCACGGTAGCCGATGCCCGCCACCACCGCCGCCCGCCGACCCGGTCAGGAGGTGGCGGCGGCGTCCCGAGCCTCGCGGTACGGCCCCAGATAGGCGCGGACCGGCTCGGACAGTTCGTCCCAGCTCCGGTTCGCGCGGACCACCTCGAACCAGGTCAGGTTCTCCACCCAGAAGCGGTAGACGAACGACTCGAAGTCGGGTGCGACCACCACCAGGTCGGCGGCGGCACTGTCCGCGTCGACCTCGTACGCGTCGTACTGTTCGACGCCGCAGACCACCCGGTGTCCGCCGTCCGGGAGCAGGTAGAGGTACCAGAAGCAGCAGCCCTGCTGGTCGTTGAGGAACCGGACCAGCCGCGCGCCGTCCCCGAGCGGGCTCGGCGTCACCGCCGGTGTCAGGTCCCACCAGCAGGCGGTGCAGGAGGGCACGGCGCTCAGCAGCTCGGGCCGGCGCATGAACGCCGTGAACGAGGCCGGCAGATCCGACCCGAGGCGCTCCAGCGGGGCGCCGTCGATCGGTTCCAGGTACTCGATGTCGTATTCCTCGTCCTCGTCGTCGCTGGTCAGGCCACCGACCGGCGCCTCGGCGAGCCACGCGAAGGTGCCGTCGAACCGCTCCGTGGGCAGCGGCGGCAGGCTCTCGATCGGAAAAGCGCCGTAGGTGCTGGGGCACTCGCGGTAGCGGCCGAGATCGGTCCCCACCCATCCCTGGTTGAGTTTCACGGCGGCACCGTACCGGCCCCCACCGACATCCGGCGGGGGCCGGCGCGGTCAGGCCGGGGTGCCGCGTACCGTCAGCGCGCGCAGTCGGCCGACGTTGTCGAAGGAGCCGAAACCGACCCGTCCGGAGGCGAACGTGGTGTCCCTGGCGGTCATCAGCGGGTCTCGCGCCCCGTCGACGTACACGGCGATCTCGCCGGTGGCGGGCAGGTGCTTGATCCTGACGTCGTGCCAGGCCGCGTCGGTGATCGCCGGCGTGGCGCCCTCCGAGCGCCCGTTCCACTGGTGGTCGATCCGCTCCCGGTCGGCGTTGTTCACCTTGTAGATGCCGTTGTGCGGGTAGATCGTGTTGTCGGTCGAGAGGTGCGCGTAGTAGAACTCCGTGTCCGACCGCCAGCCGAAGATGATGATCACGTCCCGGTTGGTCACCTCCACGGGGGTGTCGAGACGTACCTCGGCCCGGACCTCGACCGCGCCGAACTCCGGTCCGGCGGTCAGCACCGCGTACTCGAACGGGCGGCGGGGGCCGGGCCGCTGCTCGCCCGCCTCGGCGAGGATGACCTGCCGGCCGGTGAAACGCCACTTCGCGGGGGTGACCGGCGCCCAGTTGCCCGGCGCCATGGTGCCCCGCACCGCCGTGCTACCGGCCCGGGCGGCGGCGAACTCCCGCGTACCCGTGACCTTCCAGATCTTGCCGTTCGCCTTGGCCAGGAGATACAGCTCGCCCCGCGCGTCGGTGCCGAACCGCAGGTCGACCCGGTTCGGGTCGCCGGGCGCGCCGGGTCCGGAGAGGTCCTGCATCCGTACCGCGTTGCCGGCGGCGTCGAAGAGCGCGAGCCGGTGCACGGGCGCCGGGTCGTGCCCGCGCCGCATCTGGTCGGCCTCGGTGTAGAGCACGCGCCCGTCGACGAGGTCACCGAAGACGTACTTGCCGCGCAGCGCCGGCACGTCCCGGCCCCGGTAGACGAAGCCGCCGGCCACCGCGACCCCCACGTCCGAGGTGCAGTTCCAGTCCGGCGCGGGCTCGTGGTCGTACGCGGCGACCGGGTACGTGTAGCCGGCGTCGTCCGCCGGCAGCGGGAAGAGCCTGTCGCAGGGGTTGGTCGACGCCTTGTCGAAGACGAAGGCGCCCTCCCGCTCGCTCCAACCGAAGTTGTCGCCGGCCCGTACCTCGTAGATCGCCTCGACGGCGTGCTCGCCGATGTGGCCGAGGTACATCCGGCCGGTGGCCCGGTCCCAGCTGAACCGGTGCGGGTCGCGCATGCCGACCGCGTAGATCTCGCCGAGCGCGCCGGCCCGGCCGACGAACGGGTTGCCCGGCGGGATGCCGTACCGCCCGTTCGGGGCGTTCGTGCCGGCCGGGTCGACGCGGAGCAGCTTGCCGTGCGGCATCGCCAGGTTCTGCGGGTCCGTGTTGCGGACGCCGAGACCGCCGTCCCCGGCCGCGATGTAGAGCAGGCCGTAGTCCGGATCGCCCGGCCGCGCGGTCGGGTTGAAGTTGATCTCCTGGATGCCGTGCACCTGGCCGCCGAAGCCGATCCGCAGCACCTCGCGGCGCGAGCCGGCGAAGGTCTCCGCCGCCGGGTCGGTGGCGGTCCACTCGGTGATCACGCCGTGGTAGACGACCCCGCTCTGCGTGTAGTCCGGCACCTCGGTCGCCGCGGACGCGGCCTCGGTGTGCACGGTGTAGAACCTGCCGTTGCGCCGGAAGTCGGGGTGGAAGGCGACGTACCCGAAGCCCTGGCCAAGGCCGCGACCGGAGAAGAACTTCGGCGCGAAGGTGGCGGCGACGTCGAGGTAGACGTGCGGCACGCCGTCACGCACGAGGTAGAGGTTGCCGTTCAGGTCGGGTACCGCCCGCCGGCCGGAGCCGTCCGGTACCTCCATGATCGTGTTGATCCGGGCCTGCCGCATGAGGCGAGCATCGGTCGGCGCCGGGATCGGCTCGGACTTCGGAAACGCCGCGTACTCGGTGAGGACGAGGCCGAGCCGGGACTGGAGCTGCTGTTCCGGTACCGGGTCGTAGACGGCGCCCTCGGCCCGGACCTCGGCCCGCTCCCCGGCTCCGGCCTGGGCGTGCACCTGGGCGTGTGCCCGGGCGTACGCCTGGGCCGGTGCCGCCGCGACCAGGCCGGCCAGGACGAGGACGGCGGCCGTGAGCGAGGCTGTGGTGGCGGAGCCGCGGTGGCGGTGGCGTGCGATGCGCATGCGGGGTCACTCCGTTCTGCCGGCGGATTCCGGTTCGTGGGTCAGCGCCGTCCGGTCACGTAGCGGTACTGCCGCTCGACGTCGCGCGGCGAGAGGACGGTGTCGAGGAACATCAGCGAGTCGAGCCGGCAGTCGCACGGGTTCTGCTCCCGGGTGTCCTGCGGGAAACTGCCACCGATCTTGATGCCCCGGGGATCGGTCGCCGTCGTACGGTGCTCTCCCGGGCCAACGACCGACCAGGGATCGTCGGTGCGGGTGTAGAAGCCGTCGAGCGGCCTGCCGTTGCGGTAGAGCGCCATGCTGCCGGCGGTGAAGTCGAAGGTGGCGGCGAGGAAAACCCACTCGCCGACCGGCAGCAACGTACGCCAATCCCCGCTCGCCGCGTACGTCTGCGAGTCGCCGCCGTCGAGCCGCCGGCCGAGCGCGACCAGCCGCAGTACGCCGTCGACGTTGATGAGTTCGAGCAGCGCCCGCACGGCGTGCCCGTCCGAGTCGCCGGTCAGCACGCCGAGCAGCCCGATCGCGTTGAACCGGTCGTCGGGGTCGGCGGTGTTGGAGTTCGGGCCCGGACCCTCGCCGGTCACCTTCACCCAGCCCATGACGGTCATCCCCGCGACCGCGTTGAAGGCGCGCAGGCTCGGTACGCCGCCCGGCGAGTAGACGCCGGCCTTCCAGTCGTCGTTGCCGGCCTCGGTCGGGCTCACCTGCCGGGTCCGCACCGCCCGCCCGCTGCCCGGATAGGCGCGGTCCGGTACCCGCATCGCGGCGCCGCCGTTGACCAGGTCAATCGCGGTGCCGGAGCGCCCGAGGTCCCGCTCGCGGGCGGGGTCACCGGGGACCGGGTGGTCGAAGTCGTAGAAGGCGACGAGGTCCGGGCGCAGCGACGGGTGCACGTCCCGATGATGCCGGCCGTGCCCCTGTGCCTCATGGCCCTGTGCTCCATGGCCTTGTGCCGGCGGTGGGGCCACGCCGGTCACCAGCGCCGCCGCCAGCAGGACGGCGGTGGCGGTCGCACCGCGCCGGGGTACCGACATCGCGCACACCTCTTCCGGGTACGGCGGCACCGGAAACGCCGAAGGGCGGCGCTACCGGGGCCGCGTCGGACGATGGAGTTGGACGCTGCCCTGGCACGATTGTGATCGTTACCGCAATGGATGTCTATCTCCGCAGGTAACCGCCGTGCTGCCGCGCGAACATAGGACAACGCCGCTGGTTCGTCGGAGCGGCGGGCGGGCCGGTCGGCCACCGGAGAATGCCGTCCTGGGCAGTCGTGAGCGGCCGGCCGCCGGACGGCGATCAACCGCCGCCGCTCGGTACGGTCGACGGCGTGACGACAGTGGAGGCTGGCGGTCTGCCCGCGCTCGGCAAGCTCGAAACACTGGACATCCGGTCGGTGTGGAAACACGAGGCGTACACGTTCACGCCGTGGTTGCTCGCCAACGCCGACGTGCTCGGCGAGGTGCTCGGGATGCAGTTGAGGCTGAAATCGGCCGAATATCCAGTGGGAGGCTTTTCGCTGGACCTCATCGGCGTCGACGAGGCGACCAACGAGACGGTCATCATCGAGAACCAACTGGAGCGGACCGACCACAACCACCTCGGGCAACTGCTCACCTACGCCGGAGGCGCCGATCCGGTGAACGTGGTGTGGATCGCGGCCAGCTTCCGCGAGGAGCACCGCGCGGCCCTGGACTGGCTGAACAACCGGACGGACGAAAACACCCGCTTTTTCGGGATCGAGATCAGTGCCGTACAAATCGGTGATTCCGCTCGCGCACCGCTGATGCGGGTGGTCGTCCAGCCGAACGACTGGGGCAAGCAGGTGAAGTCCCTGGCCCAGGCCGGCACGACGAGCGGCAAGAACCTGGCCTATCAGGAGTTCTGGAGCATATTCCTCGACGCGATGCATGACCGAGGACTGCGCTGGACCACATCGAGCAAGGGACTCCCGAACAACTGGCAATCCCTGCCGAGCGGCACGAGTGGAATCTCTTACGCCTGCACCTTCGGCAAGTCAGGGCTGGGAAGTGAGATCTTCTTCCAGCACCCGGACGCGACAGTGAACGACGAACGGTTCGCGGCAGCGCGCGCAAAGCTCGAACCGCCACTCCCCAGCCTCTCCTACGAGCCGCTTCCCGGCCGGAAGGGTTGCCGCATCGCGGAATACCGGCCCGGCGACATCGCCGAGCGGGACCGCTGGGACGAGTACGTCGACTGGTTCATCGCCGCCCAGCAGCGCCTCCGGCAGGCGGTAGACACAGCGGGCGGGCTGACCTCGCTCATCTCCTCCTGAGAGGAAACCCCGGTGCCGCTGTACGAGATCGACGGTGACCGGCTGCGCCGGCATGACGCCGCCCACTTCGCCGCGCTCGGCATCTACGAGCGCAGCAACCTGCAACGCCTGCTCCGCGACGACATCGGCGTGCTGAGCCCGGACCTGCTCGTGATTGCCGAGGAGTTCGGCAACTGGGAGGATTCCCGGCGCAGGATCGACCTGCTCGCCGTCGACAAGACGGGGCATCTGGTCGTCATCGAGCTGAAGCGCACCGACGACGGCGGACACATGGAGCTACAGGCCCTCCGCTACGCCGCCATGGTGTCGGCGCTGAGCTTCGACGAGGTTGTCGCGGCGTACGAGGCCCATCTGACCAAGGTGCGTCCGGACGAAGACCTCGATGCCCGTACCGACCTGCTCGCCTGGCTCGACCTCGGGGACAGCGACGAGGCGCCCATCATCTCCTCCGACGTGCGGATCCTACTCGTCTCGGCGGACTTCGGGCGCGAGCTGACCACCGCCGTGCTCTGGCTGAACCGGTTCGACGGCATGGACGTCCGCTGCGTACGCCTCATCCCGTACCGGATCGACGGGCGGATCCTGCTCGACATCCAACAGGTCATCCCGCTGCCCGAGGCGGCCGACTACCAGATCCGGGTGGGTCGCAAGGTTGTCGAGCAGGAGCGACGCGGCACCGACAACCGGGACTGGACCCGGTACCACGTCGTCGTCGACGGCGAGGTGCTGCCGGACGAGAACAAACGCCGCGCGGTCCGCCTGATGATCGAGAAACTGGTGGAGCGTGGGGTGCCGGCCGCCTCGATCGGCGGCGTACTGTCACCGGGACGTTTCCGGCCGCTCGCGGGAGAGCATCACACCGAGGAGGAGGTGCAGGCGGCGCTGGCCGAGCAGTACCCGGGCGTCGAGGTGAGCCGTTGGTTCACCGAGCACGCCCTGGTGCAGGACGGCCGGACGTGGTTGGTACGCAGGATCTGGGGGCGCAACACGGAGCCGACCCTGACCACGCTGCGCGACACGTTCCCCGAGGCGAAGGTCGGGTTCCGGCGCGCCACGCCCGCTTCGGCCGGCGGACAGCCGTGACCGGGCCGGGCGGCGACGGCCGATCTGCGTACCAGCACCGGGGACAGCGGGAACGTGATCGAGTGGCTACGGTCGTGGCGTGACCGATCTTGAGCGGGGTCTCTACGAGCACCTGATCACCGAGGAGTTGGCCGATCGGCTCCGAAACGTCGAGCCCGCCCGGATCCAGCGGGCCGACCTCGACCCCGCCGACGCTCCCGACATTCTCGCCCGGCACCTCGCCGCCCTGGCCCGCCGCGCCCTCCAGGCCGTGCCGGGCGGCGACGACCGGCTGTACCGGCAGGTCGAGCTGGCCAACCAGATCGCGGCGAGCATCGCCGCCGGCAGCCCGCACGCGGCGACCGTACGGGACCAGGTCAGCGACGCCGAGCAGATGCTGCACGCCATCGCCGCGCCGGCCGTACCACCCGCGCGGCCGACCTTCCCGCAGCGCCCGACCACGCCGCTGGCCACCGGCGCGCTGCTGGTCAACGGCCGACACCAGCCGCGCATCGGGCACGAGGTCGGCCACGAGATGGCCTCGGCCGACAGCGTCGACCTGCTCTGCGCGTTCATCAAGTGGTACGGCCTGCGCATCGTGGAGCCGGCGATTCGCGAGCTGATCGCCCGCGGCGGCCGACTCAGGGTGATCACGACGACGTACCTGGGCGCGACCGACCAGCGGGCCCTCGACCGGCTCGCCGAGCTGGGCGCCGAGATCAAGGTCTCGTACGAGACCAGGACCACCCGGCTGCACGCCAAGGCGTGGCTGTTCCGTCGGCACAACGGCACCAGTACGGCGTACGTCGGCTCCTCGAACCTGTCGAGGACGGCCCTGGTCGACGGCGTGGAGTGGAACGTACGGGTTTCGAACCTGGAGCAGCCGCACGTCATCGACACGTTCGCCGCGACGTTCGAGGACTACTGGAACGACCCGGCCTTCGAGACCTACGACGCCACCAAGGACGCGGACCGGCTCCGGCTGGCGCTGCGCGGCGAGCGCCCCGAGGACGCCGCCACGGAGATCGCGAACCTGGATGTGCGGCCGTACCCGTACCAGGCCGAGATCCTGGCCGACCTGGACGCCGAACGACAGGTGCACGGCCGCCACCGGAACCTCGTGGTGATGGCGACCGGCACCGGCAAGACCGTCGTCGCCGCGCTGGACTACCGCCGGCTGTACCGTCGCGGCCAGGTCGACTCGCTGCTCTTCGTCGCGCACCAGGAGCAGATCCTGCGGCAGAGCCGGTCGACGTTCCGGCAGGTCATGGGCGACGGCAGCTTCGGCGAGACGCTCGTGGGCGGCGCGGAGCCGCGACACTGGCGGCACGTCTTCGCCTCGATCCAGTCGCTGCACCGGCGGGAGATCGACCCCGAGGCGTACGACATGGTCATCGTGGACGAGTTCCACCACGCGGAGGCGCCGACGTACGCGCGGCTGCTGGAGCGGCTTCGTCCGCGCGTACTCCTCGGGTTGACGGCGACCCCGGACCGGGCCGACGGTGGCGACGTGCGGCGGTGGTTCGACGGCCGGGCGGCCGTGGAGCTGCACCTGTGGGAGGCGCTGGAACGGCAGTTGCTGGCGCCGTTCCAGTACTTCGGGTCGCACGACGACGTGGACCTGTCGCGGCTGCGGTGGAAGCGCGGCCAGGGGTACGACCCCGCCGAGCTGGACGGCGTCTACACCGGCAACGACGCCCGGGCGCGCTCGGTGCTGCGGGCGGTGCGCGAGACGGTGGACCCGGCCCGGATGCGGGCGCTCGGGTTCTGCGTCAGCATCGGGCACGCCGAGTTCATGGCCGACTTCTTCACCGGCCACGGCGTACCATCGGCGGCGGTGACCTCCCGGCTCGACGCGGCCCAGCGCCAGGCGCTGCTCGCCGAGTTCCGCACCGGCACGCGGAAGGTCCTCTTCACGGTCGACCTGTTCAACGAGGGCGTCGACCTGCCGATGGTCGACACGATCCTGATGCTGCGCCCCACCGAGAGCGCCACCATCTTCCTCCAGCAGCTCGGCCGCGGGCTGCGGCTGGACGACGACAAACCCTGCCTGACCGTGCTGGACTTCATCGGCGGCCAGCACGCCAACTTCCGCTTCGACCTGCGCTGGCGGGCGCTCACCGGGCTGAGCCGCAAGGACGTGGAGGCCGCCGTCGAGCAGGACTTCCCGAGCCTGCCGAGCGGATGCCACATCCAGCTCGACCGCGTGGCCAAGGAGGTGGTCCTCGCCAATCTGCGCTCGGCGCTGCCCACCTCCCGGCGAGGTCTCGTCGCGGAGCTGCGGCAGCTCGGGGACGTCGGCCTCGCCGAGTACCTGCGCCAGACCGGGCTGGAGATCGAGGACGTCTATCGGTCGGCGGGCGTCGGCGGGTGGAGCGGACTGCGGCGCCTCGCCGGGTGGGAGACGCGGACGCCCGGCCCGCATGACCGGGAGCTGGGCCGGGCGATCGGGCGCATGCTGCACCTCGACGACCCGGACCGGCTGGACGAGCTGGCCCGGGTGGCGGCGGGTGGTCGCCCGGCACCGGGGCGGCTCTGGGACATGCTGCACTTCGACCTGTGGGGGCCGAACGCTGCACTGGCCTCCCGGGAGGAGCGGTTGGTGCGGCTCTGGGCGGAGCCCGCCCGGTGCGAGGAGTTGCGGCAGGTGGCCGAGGTGCTCCGGGACCGGATCCACCGGGTCACGGTCCGGCCGGCGTTGGCGGCCGTACCGCTGCGGGTGCACGCCCGGTACAGCCGCAACGAGGCGTGTGCCGGCTTCGGCATGCCCAACCCCGGTTCCCTGCGCGAGGGGGTGAAGTGGCTGCCGGAGGCCCAGGCCGACCTCTTCTTCGTCACGCTGGTCAAGTCGGAACGCCACTACTCCCCCACCACCATGTACGCCGACCGGGCCATCACCGAGACGCTCTTCCAGTGGGAGTCGCAGAGCACCACCTCGGCGGCCTCGGCGACCGGTCAGCGCTACATCCACCACGCCGAACGCGGCTCGACGGTGCACCTCTTCGTACGGGAGACCAAGGTCGCCGACCGTGACCTCGGCGCGCCGGCCTACCTGTACGCCGGCCCGATGATCTACCAGCAGCACACCGGCGACCGGCCGATGCGGATCGTCTGGCGGCTGCGGCACCCGCTGCCCGCCGACACGTACGCCGCCGCCCGCGCCATCTCCGCCTGAGCATCGCCTCACGCGTCTGGAAAGTAACCCGTCAGATACGGCGGATGACCAGCCCTGGCTTGGCGTCGGAGGCGGCCGACAGCTGCGCGATGTCCTCGGGATCGCTGGTGAAGACGATGGCGCCGCAGGCCAGAGCAACGGTGACCACCGTGGCGCCGACAACGTCGTGCGCGCCAGCCTTGCCGCACAGTATGCCGGCCGCCTTCGCCAGCTCGAGACCGACCGGAAGAATCTCGCAGCTGTGCAGGAACCGGCCGAGCTGGACCTGTCGGCGAGGATCGCGCCATGCCTGTCCCACGACTACGGAGGGGACGAGCAGCCGCCGGCCCTCCTCCACGGCGAGGTGGTGGATCGCCCACATCCGCCGGTCGTTGCCGTCGATCGCGAGCAGCACCCCGGCGTCGTAGACGTAGGGGACACTCACGCCGCCGCCTGGCCCGACCCGCCGAGCGCCTGGGCGTCGGCAGCCGCCATCTCCGCGCGCGCCGCGGCGATCTCCTCCAGGGTGAAGGCGCCATGCTCGGCCTGCCAGTCCGCGACCAGCCGCCGCCCGACCCGCCGTCGAAGTTCGCCCTCGGCCGCGTTCGCGAGCAGCCTCGACAGCGGAACGCCGTCCTCGCGCGCTGCGGCGCCGAGCGCCTCGACCAACTCCTCCGGGAGGGTAATAGTGACCTTCTTGACCGCCATACGTTCACCATACCGGAGTATGGCAGCGCTGAAAGCCCAACCACCACGAGCCGGTCAACGTCGCAAGGTCGCCGGACGCAATACCGGAGCCGGTCGCGGAGGGCGGCAGCCTAACGGGCAAAGTTGATCACCCCAGGCAGTTTCGGGGCCAGCAGCCAGCCGTGCACGACGCGGCCGGCGGCCTTTGAGCCCAGCGATCCGCACCGACCGGGGCGGCGCGGGTTCAGCCGCCGCCGGGTATCACCGGGGCCGTTCACCTGTACGTCGTCGCGCCGGCTCCGCCCCGCTCTCGCGGAGTCCACCACACCACCACCTGTGTAGATCAGCTGGTAACCGCGAGAAAACTGTGGAGCGCTGTGGTGGTGGCGATGGGCGTGGATAGCCGGGCGACAAGGGACACTGCGTTCATGAGCCATCACGGAGAGCCCGTACCCGACCATTTACTGATCAAAATCGAGCATCGGGACGACCCCGTTTCGGCCGTCTCCGAGGACGACGCGGTACGCCGGTCGCTCGCCTACCCCAAGACGATGTGGGGAGCGCCGGTCTTCGGCGCCGCCGAGGAGGTCGACGGCCGGTGGCGGATCCTCAACCTCCTCGACGACTACCCGCAGGGCGCCCGGGACAGCCTCGCCTCCCACTTCCGGCGGCTGTTCAGCGAGGCTCCGGACACCCCGGAGAACGAGACCGCGCGCAACGAGTACCAGGCGGCGTTCGAGCTGCTCGACTGGGAGGTGGTCAACGATCTGACCGTGCACGGTCGGCGGTACCGGATCATCCGGGCGCAGCCCTTCATCCGCAGCGGCCCGGACGGGCCCGAACCACCGCGCCCCTCCGACCCGGACCCCTATCCGCCCGGCAGGACGCGCGACGTGCGGTCACCGGTGGAGGGGTTCGTCATCGACCCGGCCGCCGCGACCGGGCTCGCCGCCGGCCTGCTCCGCATGGAGATGAGCCCGGCGTTCTACAAGGCCGGAATGGTGCCGGACGACGTACGCGAGGATTCCCGCCGGGCGTTGGGCACCCACCCGAACGTGGTGCTTCTTCCGGTCGGCTTCACGATCGGTGAGCAGGTCGACGGCAGGTGGCAGCCACAGACCCCGGCCACGTACCCGACGCCGCAGGCCGCCCGCGACTCGGTGTTCCCCCGGTTCAGCGACATCATCCCGCACGAGAACGCGTCGATAGAGGAGATTCAGGCGGCGTACGCCCGGGCCCGAGCGGAGTTCGAGGCTCCCCGTACCGACGAGTTCGAGGTGAAGGGTGTCCGCTGCCGGGTGACCCGGGTCGAGTGTTTCATCCGGGTGGGCCCGGACGGCCCGGAGGGGCCACGGCCCTCCGACTGGGACCCGGAACCGCCGCCCGAGCTGCACGTCCAACAGCTCCGCGAGCAGGGCCTGATGCCCGACCCGGAGTAGTCGCCGCACGTTCACCGCCAGCCGCCGCCTGGTTCGACGCCGCGAGGAGATCCGATGACCCTGCCCCCGGTGTGGCTGCTCGACATCGACGGCGTGATCAACGCCGTCAGCAGGAAGCCCGACCGCGGTGTGTGGCCCGCCGACCAGTGGATCACCGGCGAGGCGAACGCCGACGGCGTCGACTGGCCGATCCTGGCCGCCCGCCCGGTCGTCGACTTCATCCGCGAGACGCACGAGTCAGGACGGGCCGAGATCCGCTGGCACACCACCTGGCAGCGGGACGCCGCCAACCTGGCGAAGCTGCTGGGCCTGCCGGAGTTTCCGGTGCAGCCGTGCCCCGAATTCGCCGCCGAGCGCCAGCTGCTGGCCGGTGCGGCCCCGGTCGGCCCCACCTGGTGGAAGCTGCCCGCCGCCGAGCGGGTGGTCGGCGACGAGGGACGCGCCCTGGTCTGGACCGACGACGACGCCCGGTGGGAACTGCGCGACCAGGACCGGGACGCCCTGTCCAGGCTCGCGCCGACGCTGATCGTGGCGCCGCGTACGCACCTCGGGCTGACCCGCAAGCAGTTGCGGAAGATCGACGCGTTCCTGACCGAGCAGGGCGGCGCATGACCCGCGCCGCGCATGGGCGGGGTCCGGCAGATCGGCGGGGTCCGGCAGATCGGCGCGGTCCGGCAGATCGGCCCCGTTCGGCAGGTCGTAGGGACCGGACCGGCGGGCTCAGCGGTCGACCGTCGTCGGCCCGGGGAGCCGGGTCACGGACGGCGCCGGGCTGGACCTGAGCGGCAGCCGTACGGCGAACCGGGCGCCCTGGCCCGGGTGGCTGCGGGCGTCGATGGTGCCGCCGTGGCCGGTGACCACCTCGCGCAGCAGCGCCAGCCCGAGCCCCGCGTGCCGCCTCTCCGGTCCCACCCCGCTGTGGAACCGGTCGAAGATGCGGTCGGCTGGGTCGAAGCCGCTGCCGGTGTCGGCGACCACCAGTTCGGCGACGTCGCCGTCGGCGGGACGGTGCACGGTCACGTCGATCCGCCCGCCGGCGGGCGTGTGCGTCAGCGCGTTGGTCAACAGCTCGCTGATCACCCGGCGCAGCGCCGACTCCACCCCCGGCACCGGCAGCGGCTCGTCGGGGCGGTCGAGGGTGAGCGTGACGCCCTGTTCGCCGGCGCGGTCGGTCTCGGCGACGACCGCGGTCTCGGCCAGTTCCGCCAGGTCCACCGGGGCGGTGGCCGGCTGGTCGCCCGGTACCGCCGCCAGCCGGGCGGAGAGCAGCAGGTCGTTGACGACCTCGCCGAGTCGTCGGGTGGTGCCGACCAGCCGGTCCAGCTCGGTACGGTAGTCGGCCGGAACTCCGGCGTTGCCGGCGCGCCGGGCGAGCACCTGGGCCCGGGTGTGCACCTGGGCGATGGGCGTACGCAGTTCGTGGCTGACGTCGGTGATGAACCGGCGCTGCCGCGCGAGCGCCTCGGCGAGGGGCGCGACGGCGAGCCGGCCCACCAGCAGTCCGCTGGCGATGGCGGCGAGCAGCCCGACCAGTTCGGCGACGGCGAGGGCGAGGAGCAGGTGGCGCCGGTCGGCGAGCTGGTACCGCGCGTCGAAGATCGCCTGGATCACGTCGTCGCCGCGGGGCTGGGTGAGGACGTGGTAGACGGTGCCGTTGCGCTCGATCACGGTGGTGCTCGACGTCCGGGTGGCGGCGGTGGTCTCCAGCGCGCCCGTGAGGGGGAAGCCGGGCGGCGCGGGCACCCGGCCGGTGACCAGCCGGCCGTCGTGGAGCAGGAAGAGCCAGGTGCATCCGGGTGGGCCGGAGGGGTCGCCCTGGGAGGCGGTGTAGGCGAGTTCCCGTTCGATCTGGCGCTCCTGGCCGCGTACGAGCACGCCGTAGCAGACGCCGCCGACCGAGGTGACCAGGACGGTCACCGCGAGTCCGACCAGTACGCCGACGCGCCGGCGGGCCCGGGCGACCACCGCGCGCTCGGCCGCGATCCAGGAGATTCCCGCCGGCGCCGAACGGCGGGCCCTCACAGCTCACCGAGCCGGTAGCCGAGACCGTGCACGGTACGGATCACCGTTCGGCCGAGCTTGCGGCGCAGGTAGTAGACGTACGTGTCCACGATGGAGGTGGCGGCGGCCTCGTCGAAGACCCGCCGGCGCAGCTCGGCCCGGGAGTGCACGGTCCTGGGGCGTACGGCGAGCACGCGGAGCAGCTCGAACTCCCGGGCGGAGAGGGCGACCCGGGAGCCGTCGGGGAGTACGACGTCCCGCAGGCCGAGGTCGATGCGACCGGCGCCGACCGGCAGGGCGTCGGCGCCGTCGGAGGTACGCCGGCAGAGCGCCCTGATCCGCGCGCTCAGCTCGTCCAGGTCGAACGGCTTGATCATGTAGTCGTCGGCGCCCGCGTCCAGGCCGGCGACCCGGTCGTCGACGGTACCGAGGGCGGTGAGCAGCAGCGCGCGGGCGCCGACGGCGCGGGAACGCAGCCGGGTCAGCAGGTTGAGCCCGTCGAGCGCCGGCAGCAGCCGGTCGATCACCATGACGTCATAGTTGCGGGTGAGCCCGAGGTGCAGGCCGCGCTGGCCGTCATGGGCGACGTCGATCAGGTAGCCCTCGTCGGCCAGCACCTCGGTCAGCAGGTCCGCGAGTTCCGCGTCGTCCTCGACGAGGAGCAGGCGGCGTACGGCCGGCGGGGCCTCGATTGCCTGTAGCACAGGTCGAGAATCCCACACCGACCAGGATACATAGACTGTGACCGATATCTCTATGCCGGGTCGACTCCGGATTGAACCGCCACCACCGGATCCCGCGTGTCACCTGGAACGGGGTTTTTCGCCTCCCGCCGCTCGATCCAGCTCAGCAGCGGCGTGGTCATCAGCGTGGTGACGAGGGCGACCAGCACCAGGGCGGTGAAGAGCGTCGGGTTGACGATTCCCGCCGACATGCCGACGTTGATGGCGATCAGCTGCATCAACCCCCGGGCGTTCATCAGCGCGCCGACCCGCAGCGCGACCCCCTTCGACTCGCCCCGCAACCGCGCCGCCGACCAGCAGGCGCCGAACTTGCCCACGATCGCGACCGTGACGCACCCGAGGCCGAAGAGCAGCACCGCCGGCTGGGCGAAGAGCCCGAACTCCGTGTGCAGCCCCGAGTAGGTGAAGAACAGCGGCAGGAAGACGATCTGGCAGACCGGGGTGGCGGTGGCGACCAGGCGGTCGGTACGGGGGTGGTGCGGCATGATCGCGCCGATCGAGAAGGCGCCGAAGACCGCGTACAGGCCGATCTCGTCGGTGTACCAGGCGACCGCGAAGAGCAGCGCCACCAGGCTGAGCAGCCGGGACTGGTCGCCGAGGCCGTCGTGGTGGACCAGCGCCCTGGTCAGCCGCCGGCCCACCGTCCAGAGCAGCAGCCCGAACAGGATCGCGCCGCCGACCGTGACGAGCGCCGGGCCGGGCCGGCCCGAGGCGGTGGCGAGCACGACGGCGAGCAGTATCCAGGCGACCGCGTCGTCGAGGGCCCCGCTGGCCAGGGCGAGCGAGCCGTGCCGGGTCCCCGCGTGCCCGCGTTCGGTGATGATCCGGGCGAGCATCGGGAAGGCGGTGATGGCGAGGGCGACGCCGACGAAGGCCGCGGTGACCCCGACGGAGGTCCCCCCGGCGACCACCGGCGCGTGCCCCGCCGCGCCGAGGACCAGCAGCACGCCGAGGCCGAGCGGCACGAGGACGCCGGCGATCGAGACCGTACCGGCGGTGCCGAGCAGCCCGTTGATCGGATGCGACGTGAACGCGTATCCGGCCTGGAACATGAAGATGACCAGACCGACCTGGCCCACGACGTACAGCACGGGGTAGAGCTGCTCCGGGAAGAGCGCGTCCTGGACGCCGGGGGCCAGCAGCCCGAGCAGCGACGGCCCGAGCAGGACGCCGGCCAGCATCTCGCTCACCACCGGCGGCTGACCCACCTTGTCCAGCAGCCACGTCACCGCCCGGCAGAAGAGCAGGATCGCCGCGACGGCGATGAAGAACCGTGGTGCCAGCTCAACCGGGGTCATGCCGAACCACCTTCCCGTGCCGAACCCGCCTCGGTCATGGCCGAACCTCCTCGAAGTAGCGGGCGCAGAGTCGTTGACGCCGCGCGTCGATCACCATCCAGCTGCCCAGCACCAGCTGGACGAGGCTGCGTCCCACGTCGGACCAGCGGTCCCCGCACCGCATCAGCCACCGCCGGGCGGGCCCGGGCGGCCGCGCGCCGGCCGGGACGAGGAAGCAGGGTCCGCGGTTCGGCAGCGAGCGGGTGTGCCGCACGGTGGAGACCAGGGCGTACCGGCGCAGCACCTCGCGGGTGACCGCGCGCATCATCACCGGGGCGACGCCGCGCGCCGGGCAGGCGCGGTTGGCCGCGACGCCGAACGGGACGAAGTGCGCGTCCCCCCGGCGTACGGTCAGCCAGCGGGTGGGGTCGAACGCGTCGTCGGCGGCCGGCCCGGTGCGCTGGAAGGCGAGGTAGTTGAAGAGCAGGACCGAGCCGGCCGGCAGCGTGACCGCCGCGTCCACCTCGATCGGCGCCGAGGTGATCCGGTGCGCCACGCCGAACAGCGGATGCACCCGCAGCGTCTCGTCGATCACCCGGTCCAGCACGCGGTCGCCCTCGCCGTCCAGGTCGTCCAGGGTGGCGAGCAGCTCGCGCCGGGTCGGCGGGTGCTGCGCGACGGCGAGCAGGAGGTGCGCCATCGCCTCGGACATCTGGACCACGGCGGTGTTGAAGAAGGCGCCCTGCAGGTACCAGGCCGTCTCCTCGGCGGTGAACGGCTCCGGCAGGGTGACCGGCGCGGTACCGGCCTCGACCCGGGCGCGCAGGTAGCGGGTGAGCCGCTCCCGTCGGTCCAGGTGCCGCAGCCCGCAGCACTTCAGCGCGGTGACCACGTCGTCGGCGTTGGCCACGATCAGCGCCCGGGCGTCGGGCGGGCACGCCTCGCCGAAGACGAGTTCGTGGTAGACCTCGGCCCAGATCGGCATCATCAGGTCGCGCAGCCGTACCCGGCTGGTCCGGCCGGCCGGCAGCTCGTCGAGGACGCGTCGGGCCGCCGCGCCGGCCAACTCGGTCGACCGGGCGTGCGGCACCGCGAGCACCCGTCGGGTCGTACGGGCCACCGCCCGGTACCGCTCGCCCGGCTCCAGGTGCTCCTGGTGCATCTGCGGGCCGGGCGCCAGCCAGTACCAGAACAGGTCGGAGAGGCCGGCGCCACGGCTGCGCCCGTCGGCGGCCGGGTGCGCGTAGACCCGTTCGAAGTGCTCGGGGCCGACCAGGGGTCCCGGCACCGGGATCCCCTCGGCGCCGTTCACCCGCGTGAAGATCCGTTCCCGGAGCCGGACCACCGCCGGCGGCAGCCACCGGGGCAGGGTCCACGCCACCGCGAGGACGGCCACCACGGTGCTGAGAAGCACGAGCGGCGCGCTCATCGCGGCACCCGCGTGATGCGGAGGAGCACGAGCGGCACGCTCATCGCGGCACCCGCGTGATCATGTCCGGGGTGAGGTCGGCGGGGCGGACCGCGCCGGCGAGCGCCATCGCCCGGGCGAGGTCGGCGCGGAGCAGGTCGAGCACCTGGCGTACCCCGGACTCGCCCCGCGCCGCGAGCCCCCAGAGGGCCGGTCGGCCGATCCCGACCGCGGCGGCGCCGAGCGCCAGCGCCGTGAGGACGTCCGTGCCGCGGCGGACCCCGCCGTCGAGTAGGACCGGTATCCGCCCCCGCACCGCGTCGACGACCGCCGGCAGCGCGTCGACGCTGGCCGGTACGCCGTCCAGTTGCCGCCCGCCGTGGTTGGAGACGAGCACGGCGTCGGCCCCGTACGCGACGGCGAGCTCGGCGTCGGCCGGGTGGAGGACTCCCTTGAGCACGATGGGCAGTCGGGTCCGCTCGCGCAGCCAGCCGACGCGCGCCCAGTCGAGGTCGGCGTCCATGACGATGTCCCGGACCCGCCCGGTCTCCGGGTCCCGCATGTTCTCGCAGCGCAGGCCGGGCGGCAGGTCGAGGAAGCCGTTGCGCAGGTCCCGCTCGCGGCGCCCGAAGACCGGCGAGTCGACGGTGACGACCAGGGCCCGGCAGCCGGCGTCCTCCACCCGTCTGAGCAGCGACTCGGTGAAGCCGAGGTCCGGCTGCGGGTAGAGCTGGAACCAGAGGCGCGGCGGCCGGCCGGCCGCGTCCGTCGCCCCGGCGACCGCCTCGACCGCGGTGGTGGCCGCCATGCTCACCACCATCACGGTGTCGGCGGCCGCGACCGCCCGGGCGCACGCCAGCTCCCCGTCCGGGTGGGCCAGCCGGTGGAAGGCGGTCGGGGAGACCAGCACCGGCATGGAGAGCGCGTCCCCGAGCAGTTCGGTGCGCAGGTCGCGGTCGCCCCCGCCGCGCAGCACCCGGGGCAGGATCCGGTACCGGTCGAAGGCCGCCTCGTTGTCGCGCAGGGTGCGCTCGTCGCCGGAACCACCGGCGAAGAAGTCCCGGTGGACCGGATCGAGCCGCTCGCGGGCCTCCTGCCACAGGTCCCGGAGGTTGACCAGGGGGCCCGCGCCGGCCGTGGGATTGCGGCGCGGGCCCGCCTGATCCGTCACCGCGGGCATGGTCAGCCCACGGTGCCGTCTAGGCAGCGGTCCAGGAACGCGACCAGCGGCGCCCGGTGCACGTCCGGCCGGTCCCACCGGTTCTCCAGGTTCTCCGCGAGGTGGTGGACCGCGAGCACCCGGCCGTCGCGGTGGTACCGGACCACCGGATGCAGGTACGCCGCGTCGTGCGCCTGGCCGACCACGTCCTGGGCGATCCGCCCCACCGAGATGTCGAACGGGTCGACCCGGTCGTGGTCGGGGCCGTACTCCAGCGTGACGACGAAGGCGTGCTCGACCGGGTGGTCCGCGGCGGCGAGCCCGGTCCCGGCGAAGTACTCGACCGGCACCTCCTCGTGGTAGCGGGCGTCCGTGCCGGCCACCGTCACCACGTCGGCGAGCACCCCGAACTGCTGCCAGAGGCCGGAGCTGCGGTTGACCCGCTCGATGATCGCGTCGGCCGCCGACTCGGCGGTGGCGTCGAGCTTCTCGGCCGGCCAGGGGGTGTCGTGGTACCGCCGTTCGAGGATGCGGTGCAGGGCCCGCACCGCGTACCGGAAACCGTGGATGAACCCGTTGGTCGACCTCTTGAAGTCCCGCTCCTGGGAGAGCGTGCCGGCGAAGTACAGGCCCGGCACGTTCACCGACTCCCACTCGGCGGTCTGGGCGGGGAACCGGTCGTTGATCACCAGCGCCGGGCGACAGCCGTCGTCGAAGATCGACGGGTCGAACCGGAAGCCGGTGCAGGCCAGCACCCGGTCGTAGCGCAGCTCCTTGGTGACCTCGTCCACCCGGGAGAAGCTGAAGGTCACCCGGTAGCCGTCCGCGTCCCGCTCGATCCGCCGGACGTTGCCGTCGAGGATCGCGTTGGCCGACTTGAGCTGGTACGTGTCGAGGAAGTTGTTGTTCACCGCCCGCAGGTGCCCGACGTAGTGGGTGCGCCACGCCATCCGGATCGAACTCGGCCCCGCCACGTGCACCAGCGTGGTGGTCTCCATCAGGTTGTCCGCCGTCTCGAACGCGGAGTTGCCCTTGCCGATGATCAGCACCCGCTGGTCGAGGAAGTCGCGCGGGTCGACCGACATCTCGTCGTACCGATCCGCGTGCTCGATGCCGGGGATCGGGGCGACGTACGGCTGGGAGACGCCGGTCGCCACGACGACCCGGCGCGCCCGGCGGGTCGTACCCGTCTGGTCGGTGACCTCGAAGCCGCCGTCCGCGGCCCGGGCGACCCGCACCACCCGGCTGCCGTACCGGACCCGCGCGCCGGTGGCCGCCGCGAAGTCCGCCAGGTACCGCAGCATCACGTCCGCCTGCGGGAAGTAGCGCTCGGTGTACCGGGTGAACCGCAGCGCCGGATCGTCGCTGAGCAGCGAGTTCCAGTCCAGCCGCAGGTTGAGTTCCGGGTCGTCGGAGCCGGTGTGCGGCTTGTTGATGGAGATCAGCTGACGGTGCCGCGGGTAGCGGGCGAAGAAGGCGCCGGGGATCTCGGCCGACTCCAGCACCAGGTAGTCCCGCCGGCCGTCCCGTTCCAGCAGGGCCGCGAGCTGCAGCCCGGCCGGACCCGCCCCGATGATCAGATAGTCGAGCGTCTCTGCGGTCACGCGGAGGAACGTACGAAGCAGAATTCAGAGAAAAATCAATCCGCGGCCCGGCGGGAACGCTCGCGGGCCTCGCCCGGGGCGCGCCGGCGGCGGCTACGCCGGCTCGACCAACTGGTCAAGCAGGTCGGCGGCGCGAACCACGTCCGCGTCGAGCGGCCGGTCCGGGTCGATCGCCGGTACCGCCTCGACGAGCCGGTCCAGCACCGCGGCGCAGGCGGGGGCGGTCGGGGTACGCGCGCCGACGTGCACGGCCTGCCGCAGCCCGACCGCGAGCGAGCCGCAGATCAGCCGGAGCAGCCGGGCCTGGTCCACGGCGCGCAGCGCGGCCTGGGTGCCGAACGGCACCACGTCCTGGTTGTGCAGGTTTGTCGGCAGGCTCTGCATGCTCGCGGGCGTGGCGTTGCGCCGGATCTCCGCGACCAGCGCGGTCGACGCCAGCTGCACGCCCTGCAGCCCGTGCTGCCGCCCCGGACCGGCGGCCAGCATGGGCGGCAGCCCGCCGTTGCGCGCCGGGTCGACCAGCAGGTCCAGCTGCCGCTCGACGAGGTTGCCCAGCTGCGCGGTCACGGTCGCCAGCACGTCGGCGGCGAAGGCCGCGGGCTGGCCGAAGAAGTTGCCGCCGTGCAGCACCAGGTCGTCGTCCGGGAAGAACAACGGGTTGTCGCTCACGCCGCGCAGGTCCGCCTCCACCACGCCGTCGACGTACCGCAGCGCCCCCTCGGCCGCACCGAGCAGCTGCGGGGTGCAGCGGATGCTGTACGCCTCCTGGAGCGGACGCCCGCCCGACGGCACCGCGCCGGCCAGGTACCCGCGCATCCGGGCGGCGAGGTCGACGGCGCCGGGGTGGGCGTACGCGGCCAGCAGCCGGGGGTGCAGGAACTGGCCGGGATCGCACCCGAGCACGTCGACGAGCAGGCAGGTCAGCAGCGCGGCCACCCGGTGGCAGCGGCGGACGCCGTCCAGGGCGAGCGCGGTCGCGGCCGTGGTCAGCGAGGTGCCGTTGACCAGCGCCAGCGCGTCGCGCCCGTCGAGGGCGAGCGGGGTCAGGCCGGCCCGGGCCAGCGCCTCGGCCGCCGGCAGGCGCTCCCCGTCCAGATAGGCCCAGCCCCGGCCGCGCAGCGACTGGGTGGCGTAGGCGAGCGGGATGAGGTCGCCGCTGGCCCCGACCGAGCCGAGGCGCGGCATCGCCGGTACGAACGTCGTCGCCAGCATCGCGGCGAGCCCCTCGACGACCCGTACCGAGGCGCCGGACGCCCCCTGGGCGAGCGACCAGACCCGGACCAGCATCGCGGCCCGCACGACCGCCGGATCGAGGTCCGGGCCGTGGCCCGCGCCGAGGTGGGCCAGGGTGTTGTCGCACTGGTCGGCCTCGTCGTCCCGGCCCGCGAAGCCGACGAGCGCACCGAACCCGGTGGTGGCGCCGTAGACGGGGCGGTCCTCGCCGAGGACCGCCCGCAGGTGGTCGCGGGAGCGCCGCACCCGGTCCCGCACCGCGGCGGTGATCTCGATGGAGACCTCGGACGCGGCCCCGCGCAGGTCGGCCACCCGCAGCGGTCGGGCCAGGTCGACGGGGTGGGCCGCTCCGGTCGCGGTCTGGGTCGTCATCCGGCGAAGGTAGCGGCGGAATCTCAGAACGAATCTGATTTATCTCTGATGACCGGCCGCTAGCGTCCGGCGGATGACGCACGATTACCTGATCATCGGCGCCGGGCCCGCGGGGCTGCAACTCGCCGCCCTGCTCGAACGCGACGGTCGTGACTACGTCGTACTGGAGGCCGGGGCCGCACCGGGGACGTTCTTCACCACGTACCCGCGACACCGCACGCTGATCTCCATAAACAAGGTCTACACCGGCTCGGACGATCCCGAGTTCAACCTCCGGATGGACTGGAACTCGCTGCTCGGCGACGAGACCACCCCGCTGTTCACCAGCTACAGCCGGCGCTACTTCCCGGCCGCCGACGACCTGGTGCGCTACCTGGCCGACTTCGCCGCCGCGACCGGGGTACGCGTGGCCTACGGGACCCGGGTGGTCCGGGTCAGCCGCGACGGCGACGGGTTCCGCGTTCTCGACGCCGACGGCCGCGGCTGGCGGGGCCGCCGGCTGGTGGTCGCGACCGGTGTCTCGCGGCTGCACGTACCGGCGATCGAGGGAATCGAGACCGCCGAGCGGTACGACACGGTCAGCGTCGACCCGCGCGACTTCGTCAACCAGCGGGTCATGATCATCGGCAAGGGCAACTCCGGGTTCGAGACGGCCGACGCGCTGGTGGAGACCGCCGCCGTCGTGCACGTGGCCGGGCCGCACTCGGTCCGGTTCGCCTGGCAGTCGCACTACGTCGGGCACCTGCGGGCCGTGAACAACAACTTCCTCGACACGTACCAGTTGAAGTCGCAGAACGCGGTGCTCGACGGCACGGTCGAGAGCATCCACCGCCGCCCCGAGGGCGGCTACCTCGTCCGGTTCCGGTACGCCCGCACGGTCGAGGCGATCCGGGAGATCGAGTACGACCGGGTGATCGCCTGTACCGGCTTCCGCTTCGACGCGGGCATCTTCGACGACAGCTGCCGGCCCCGGCTGGTCATCGACGACCGCTTCCCCGAGCAGACGCCGGCCTACGAGTCGACCTCCGTGCCCGGCCTGTACTTCGCCGGCACGCTCACCCAGCAGCGCGACTTCAAGCGCTCCACCAGCGGATTCATCCACGGCTTCCGGTACGGCACGCGGGCACTGCACCGCATCCTCGGCGCCCGCTACCACGACGTGGCGTGGCCGGCCACCCGGCTGGAGGCGACCCCCGAGGCGGTCACCGACGCGATCATCGCCCGGGTCAACCGCTCGTCCGCGCTCTGGCAGCAGTTCGGCGTGCTCGCCGACGTCGTGACGGTACGCGGGGAGGCCGCGTACCACCACGAGGAGGTGCCGGTGGCGTACCTCGCCGACGGCGGGCTCGGCGGCGACCCCGCCTTCGCGGTCACGCTGGAGTACGGGGCGGACCACGACACCGTGGACCCGTTCGACGTCTCCGTACCCCGCCCCGCGGAGAACGACGCGGAGGCCGCGCACCGCGCCACGTACCTGCACCCGGTCGTCCGGTACCACCGCGACGGGGCGGTGGTCGCGGTGCACCACCTGGCGGAGAACCTGGAGAACCAGTGGAACCTGGTCGGCGTCCACCAGCAGCCACTGGCCGTCTTCGTCAAGGAATGCCTGGCCGATGGCGCCCGCTGAACCGGGCTACCCGCGGGCCGTACTCGACCTGCTCGCCGCCGGCCGGGACCGCCCGGTCTTCGAGCACGGCCCGCGTACCGTCACCGCCGACGAGATGGCCGAGCTGATCGCCCGGATCGGCACCGGCCTGCGGGACGCGGGGATCGGGCCGGGTGACGGGGTCGCCATGGCCCTCGGCGTCTCGCCGGAGGCGTTCGCCGCCATCGTCGCGGCGCAGGTGGTGGGCGCCCGGGTGGCCGGGGTACGCCCCGGGCTGACCGGCGGCCAGCTGCGGCACCTGCTCGGCCAGGAGATCGCCGCGGCGGTCGTCGACCCGTCGACCGCGACCCCGGCGCTGCGGTCGGCCGCCGCCGGGCTCCCGCTGCTGGCGGTCGGCCCGGTCGACGGGCTCGCCGACCTCACCGCCGCCCGGCCCGACCCGGTTCCGCCGGTGCCCGCCGGACGACCGGACGACGTCGCCCGGGTCATCTACACCAGCGGCAGCACCGGCAACCCGAAGGGCTGCGTCCAGACGTACGCCGCGCTCGGTGCCGCCTGGGCGCCCCACCCGGACCGGTGGCCCCCGGCCGTCCGCGCCCTCGCCGCCAACCTCGACCGCTACCTGGTCTTCGGCTCGCTCAGCAGCCAGGTGATGCTGGAGTACGGCATCCTCACCCTGGCCGCCGGCGGCACCCTGGTCGTCGCCGAGCCGCCCCGGGAGCCGGAGCCCTTCTTCCCCGCCGCGATCGTCCGGCACCGGGCCACCGCCAGCGTGATCACCGTGCCCCGGCTGTCGAAGCTGGTGGCGATCCAGCGCACCAACCCGGTCGACCTGGGCACGCTGCGCGCCCTGCTGGTCTCGGGCTCCCCACTCGACCCGACCCGGCTCGCCGAGGCGATCTCCGTGCTCGGACCGGTCGTCTACCACGGCTACGGCCAGACCGAGACCGGCATGATCTCGATGATGACCCCGGCGGAGCTGACCGCCGCCCCGCGCGTCTCCTCGTTGGCGGCCCCCGCCCCGGCGGACCCGGCCGTCCTCACCCCGGCGGACCGGGGCCTCCCCGCCTCGGCCGACCGGGCCGTCCTCACCCCGGCGGACCGGGTGCCGGACGTCCTCGCCTCGGTCGGCCGGCCACCGGACGCCGTCGAGGTGCAGATCCGCGACGCCGAGGGCCGACCGGTGGCAACCGGCGTCGAGGGGGAACTCTTCGTGCGCACCCCGGCCCAGGCGAGCGGCTACTGGGGCGACCCGACGGAGACCGCCGAGGTCTTCGTCGACGGCTGGGTACGCACCCGCGACCTCGCCCGGCTGGACGCGGACGGGTACCTCTACCTGCTGGGGCGTACCCGGGATGTGGTCATCGTGAACGCCAACCTCGTGTACGCCGGACCGATCGAACGCGTCCTGGCCGCCCACCCGGACGTGGCCGAGGCGTACGTGGTGGCCGTCCCGGACGAGGAGACCGGCGAGGCGGCACACGCCTTCGTCGTACCCGCTCCGGGCCGGCGGCCGGACCCGGACGCGCTGCGGCGGCTGGTACGGGAGCGCCTCGGCGAGGCGAGCGTCCCCCGCGACGTCGCCGTCGTCGCCGAGGTGCCCGTCTCCCCCGCCGGCAAGCCCGACAAGCGCCGCCTGCCAACCGATACGCTCCCCGCCCGGCCGTGACCCGCGCGGGCCGCCCACCGGGGCCACCGGGCCGGGCCAGCCGGGCCGGGTGGACGCGGGCCAGCCCTCGGAGTGCGCCGCCTTTCCGCCCGAATCCGGATCACCGCGCTCCCGGTGCCGGTACCGTGCGGAACAACGGGGCGAGAGGAAGCGGATGGGCACGCTCGACGACAAGGTGGTGATCATCACCGGCACCGGCGGCGGCATGGGCCGCACCGCCGCGCTGGTCTTCGCGCGGGAGGGCGCGAAGGTTGTCGGCTGCGACATCCAGGCCGCCGGCAACGACGAGACGGCCGAACTCGTACGCCGCGGCGGCGGCGAGATGACCGCCATCGCACCGGTCGACCTTACCGACCCCGAGCAGGCCCGGCGGTTCGTCGAGGAGGCCGCGGGCGCCTACGGCGGGCTCGACGTGGTCTACAACAACGCCGCCTCGCTGCGCTTCGGCCCGATGCCCGACTACTCCGTCGAGGATTGGCGGGCGACCATCGCCGGCGAACTCGACATCCCCTTCTTCGTCTCGAAGTTCGCGTGGCCGCACCTGGTCCGGCGCGGCGGCGGCGTCATCATCAACGTCGCCTCCATGGCCGGGATGATCGCCGGCGAGGTTCCCCCGATGGTCGGGCACTGTGCGGCGAACGCCGCCATCATCGGCATGACCCGGCAACTCGCGCTCGAAGGCGCGCCGGCCGGGATCCGGGTGCTGGCCATCAGCCCCGGTCCGGTCCTGACCCCGGCCAGCGACCGCGACCTCGGGGACAACCAGGCCGCCCGGGACGCGATCACCCGCAAGACCCTGCTCAAGCGCTTCGCCCAGCCCGAGGAGGTCGTCGAGCTGGGCGCCTTCCTTGCCTCCGACCGGGCGGCGTACCTGACCGGTGCCAACATCCCGGTCGAGGGCGGCGCCACCGCCTGGTAGCCCGCCACCGTCCGGAACCGGGCCACCGGCTGGTAGTCCGCCGCCGTACGGAAGCTTGCCGCCGTACGGCAGCGCGAGCGGGCCGCCCGCCGACGAGCGGGGCCAGCCGCCACATCGGTCGGTGCCTGCACGGCGCACTACACTCGCCGGGTGACCTCACCCGGATACCCGGCGTCGACCCCCCAACCGCCGGTGGTACGCCCACTTTGGTCGCTCGCCGGCCCGGCGCTCGGCGCACTGCTCGCCGCCGGGCTGCTCACCGCCCCCATCGGGACGCTGGGCGGAACGATCCAGCGCAGCCTGCACCTCTCCGCCGGGGGCATGGCGGCGACGCTGGTCGCGCCGTACGTGGTGGCGACGGCGGCTCTGGTCGTGCCCGGCCACCTGCTCGGCCGGCGGTGGCCCACCGCGACCGCGGCCCCGGCACTGGTGCTCGTACTCCTCGGGAGCCTGGTGAGCGCGTTCGCGCCGGGTGCGGCGGTGCTGGCGGTCGGGCAGGTGCTCGCCGGGCTCGGCGCCGGGACCGTGCTCGGCGTCGCCTTCGCCATCTCCGGTCAACTGGGTCGCTGGCGTAGCCGGGCGCGGCTGGTGCTCGGCATCGCGCTCGGCGTCGCCCTCCTGATCGGACCCGTCATCAGCAGCGTGCTGACCCGGGCGCTGGACTGGCGGATCGCGTTCATGGTCGACGTGCCGGTGGCCGCGCTCGCGCTGGCCGCCACCGCGGCGAGCGGCATCGCCCTGATGGTCCTGGGCGGGTCCCGGTCGAACCCGCCGGCCGCCGCCCCCGCGACCGCGCCGCAGCCCGGCGACCCGACGCAGCCCGGCGACCCGACGCAGCCCGGCGACCCGACCCGCTGACGCCCCCGACCCGACCGCCGAGGCGGACGGTCGGGCCGGCACCGTCCACACCGGCGTCCGGGAGCCGTGGGTCACCGCCGGGCTGCCTCCTCACAGGTGGGCGACGACTCCCCGCACCACCACGTAGGTGACCAGGATGCCGGGACTCGCCGCCACGGCGACGACGAGCAGCAGGATCGCGCCGGCGTCCGACCAGCGCCAGTGCCGCCAACCGGCCTCGGCGACGATGCGGACGAGCGTGGCCACCGCCACCAGCACGACCAGCACGCCGAGCAGCCAGCAGCCCAGGACCGTCCAGCCCTGCCGGCTTCCGGGCCACGCCTCCTGGCCCACGAGAACGATCCCGGTCAGCAGCCCGCTGGTCAGCGCCAGGGCGGCCGGTTGCCACGTCGGCCGCCACCGGACCGGTCGTACCGGTGGCGCGGGCGGTCGTGCGGGCCGCGCGTACCCGGGCAGCGATGCCGCCCGGGGCGGCGCGGACGGGATCGGCGGCGACGGTGCCGGGCCGGGCGGCGCGGACGCGGCGGTCCCGGCGGGTCGGGTCGAATCCTCGGCGGGACCGGTCGGGCCCTCGGCAGGCCACATTGGAGTGTCGGCGGGACGGGCCGGACTCTCGGCGGGACGGATCGCGGAATCGGCCGAACCGGCCGGGGGTGCCGCCGGGGGTGTTTCACCGGCCCGGGGCGGCGCCGAACGTCCGGCGTCCGCCTCCCGCCGGGAACGCCGGGCCTGGGCGACGGTGGCGATGGTCCCCACGACGCCGGCCACGGTGCTGACGGCGGCGAGCACGAGGTTCAGCAGCGCGGTCGGGTCTGTCACGCCCCCATCCTGGCAAAGGAATTCGACCGCTGTCGTTCGACCTTTCCGCCCGACGCAACGGCGTTCGCTAGTGCCCTGACCAGAAACGTTGACCGTGTCGGCCATGGCACTAGGCTCCACTGATGCGTCCGGAAGCCGTTCTCGAACAGACCAACTGGCGGGCACTGGCACACAGCCACGGGCCAGCCTGGCCGGAGACGCCGCGACTCCTGGCGGGGCTACTGACCGGTGACCGTGACGACGCGCGGCGGGCTCTCTCCCACCTGTGGGAGGAGTTGTTTCACCAGGGCACCTTCTACGAGGCGACACCCGCGGCGGCCCGGTTCGTCGCCGTGGCGCTGGCCGACCCGCGGGTCCGGGCCCAGCCCGGCCCCACCCGCGAATATGGTGACGGACCGCTGCGGGCCGCACTGCTGCTCTGGCTGTCCCAGCTCGGCTACGCGATGGGTGTCCAGTGGCGGGAGTGGTTCGGCGATGACGCCGCCGGAGGCGAGAACATCGGCGGTCCGCTCCGCCCGATGCGGCCGCGACTCTACGCCGTGGTCACCGCCTGCCTCGACGACCCCGACGAGAACGTGCGCGACGCCGCCCTCATCGCCGCTGTGAACCTGGCCTCCGCACCCGAACTCACCCCGCACCGCGCTGCCCTGTCCGCCCGCGTCAGAGCCGCTATCGCCGCCGACCCGCACTGGCGTCACACCGAAACCGCAGTGCTCAACCTGCGTTATTGGGGTGAGCACGACCTTCGTTGGACGGAGCCCGCGATGCCGGCCTACGAGCCGCGGCAGGGCATCTACGATGACGCCCCTTTCTAGTGCTCTGACCAGAAACGTACACGGCGTTGGATGACACGCCGCTCGACCCGCGGGGCTCGCCTCCGCTGGTGGGAACACCGTGCAACGCCGCGAACGCGCCCGGATCCGCTCCGAACGCCAGCACCGATGGGGTCAGACCGCACGGGCAGCGGCCTGACCAACACCGTCAACGTTTCTGGTCAGGGCACTAGGGCTCAGCGGGTCGGCGGTACCGGCAGCGTCACGCCCCGGGCCGCGGCCTCGTGGGCCAGCTCGATCAGCGCCACCACCTCGACCGCGTCGGCCGGGTCGACCGGCATCGGGCCGCCGCCGGTCAGCGCCGCCGCGACCCGCGCGTAGAACTCCTGGTAGCGCCCGTTCTCGGTGGGCACCGTGGGCGCTTCGCCGTCGGCGCCCAACCGGCCGTACGCCGACGGGTCGACCCGGCTCCAGGACGGGTCGTCCGGCCGGTGGCCGGCGCGCAGCAGCGCCTCCTGGACGTCCAGTTCGTCGACGACGTACGCGGCCCGGTCGCCGAGCACCCGCAGCCGCGGGCCGGTCTGCGCGGCCACCGCGCTCATCCAGAGGTGCGAGCGGACCCCGCCGGTGTGGGTCAACGCGACGAAGGCGTCGTCGTCCACCTCGACCCCGGGCCGCCGCCGGTCCACCTCGGCGTAGACCCGCTCGGCCGGCCCGAACAGGCGGAGCGCCTGGTCGATCAGGTGCGCGCCGAGGTCGAACAGCGCACCGCCCGCCTCGCCGACGGCGCCGGACTCCCGCCAGCCCGGCTTGATCGCCGGTCGCCACCGCTCGAACCGGGACTCGAAGCGGTGGACCCGGCCCAGGCGCCCCTCTTCGACCAGCCGCCGTACGGTCAGGAAGTCGCCGTCCCAGCGGCGGTTCTGGAACACCGTGAGCGGTACCCCCGCCGCGGCGGCCTCCCCGACCAGCGCCCGCCCCTCGGCCGAGGTGGGCGCGAGCGGCTTGTCCACCACCACGGGCAGGCCGGCGCGGATCGCCGCCCGGGCCAGCGGCACGTGCTGCCGGTTCGGGGTGGCGACCACGACCAGGTCCACCGTCTCCGCGGCCCGCCACAGCTCGTCGGCGTCGGCGAGGAGCCGGGCGTCCGGGTGGTCGGCCCGCACCTGCTCGCGCCGACCCGGGTCGCGGGTCACCACGGCGTCCAGCCGCAGCCCCGGCGTCGCGGCGATCAGCGGGGCGTGGAACACCCGCCCGGCCAGCCCGTACCCCAGGAGCCCCACCCGCAGCGGCGCCCGCGTCATGTCGTTCCCCCTCTTCCCCGGTGCGTCCCCGAATCTACCGAGCGCGCCCGGCGGCGGCGCGGAGGTTCCCCCGGTGAGCGCTCTGCCTGTTTTCCGATCGGTTAAGGGGACTATGGTTACGCCGTCGCCGTCGCCGTCCGACCGTGCCGGAGGAGCCCGTGCCCGTACCCTCGACCCCGCTGCGGAAGCTCGGCTTCCTCACCATCGGCCTGTTCGACGAGGCCGACCCGCGCGCGGGCCACGAGTCGACGCTGGAGCTCATCGTGCTGGGCGAGCGGCTCGGCTTCGACAGCGCGTGGGTGCGCCACCGCCACCTGCAGTACGGCATCTCCTCGCCGATCGCCGTCCTGGCGGCGGCCTCGCAGCGCACCAGCCGCATCGAACTCGGCACCGCGGTCATCCCGCTCGGCTGGGAGAACCCGCTGCGCCTCGCCGAGGACCTGGCCACCGTCGACGTCCTCTCCGGCGGTCGGCTCAACCCGGGAGTGAGCGTCGGGCCGCCGATGCACTACAACCGCGTACGGGGATCGCTGTACCCGGACACCGCCGACGCCGAGGAGTTCGGCTATCCCCGGGTACGGCGCCTGCTCGACCTTGTCCGGGGCGAACCGGCCAGCGACTTCGAGGGCGTCGAGGGCGTCGAGGTGTACTCCCGGCGGGTGCAGCCCCACTCCCCCGGTCTCGCCGGCCGGATGTGGTACGGCGCCGGCAGCCTCCGCTCGGCCCGCTGGGCCGGCGAGCAGGGCATGAACCTGCTCACCAGCAGCGTGGTGAAGGCCGAGGAGTCGACGGACTTCGCCGAGATCCAGCTCGCCCAGATCCGTACCTTCCGGGCCCACCACCCGGACGGCGACCGGGCCCGCGTCTCCCAGGGCCTGGTCGTCATCCCCACCGACACGGCCACCGCCGACCAGCGCGCCCGCTACGAGGAGTACGCCCGGCAGCGCGCGCCCCGGACCGCGTCGCCGCAGGGACCGGCCCGGATGATGTTCGCACCCGACCTCGTCGGCCCGGCCGAGGTGATCGCCGAGCGCCTGTCCGCGCACGCCGCGTTCCGCGAGGTGACCGAGGTCGCCTTCGCCCTGCCGTTCACCTTCGCACCCGCGGACTACGTCCAGATCCTCACCGACATGGCGAGCCGGCTCGGCCCGCTGCTCGGCTGGCACCCCGCCGGGTAGGTCCAGCCGAACGCGTTTGACCGGGGGTTGAGCGGGAACGGCGACGGCCATGACGGCGGTTGGCCCGGTGATCCGCATCGCCGGGCGACCCTGAGCGCCGGACCAGGTCGGTGTCGGCGTCGCCCCGGGGGCGGGGGATACGGGACTTCCTCCGGTCCCGGACGGTGCCGACCAGCGTCGAGAACCAGCGCGCGACCCTCTTCGAGATCTTCTTCGACCTCGTCTTCGTCTTCGCGCTGACCCGGATCATCGCCTTCATGGGGCATCCACCCAGCTTCATCAGCATGGGGCGGGGAGCCCTGCTCCTGCTGCTGCTCTGGTTCTCCTGGGCCTCGTACACCTGGCTGAGCAACCAGGCCCGGGCCGACGTCGGGCTGATCCGCGGCGGCACGCTGCTGGCGATGGCCGCGCTCTTCGTGGCCGCGCTCGTGATCCCGGCCGCCTGGCGCACCCCCGCCGGCACCATGGCGGCACCGCTGATCCTGGTCGGCGCCTACATCGCGCTGCGGGCCGTACAGATCGTCCTCTACTACCAGGTGACCGCGCACGACCCACGGGTCCGGTTCGGGCTGCGGCTGATCGCGATCCCGATCGTCCTCGCCTGGATCCCGCTCGTCCTCGGCGCGGTCGCCGGCGGCGAGACGCAGACCCTGCTCTGGGCGGTGTCGCTGGCCGTCGACATCGGCGGACAGCGGACGATGCTCGCGGCCACCGGGGGCTGGCGGCTGCGCAGCCCCGGTCACTTCAGCGAGCGGCACAACCTGGCGCTGATCATCGCCCTCGGCGAATCGCTGATCTCCGTGGGTACCGGGGCCGGCACCGTCGTCACGCGCGCGCCGGTGCTGGTGGCGGCGCTGCTGGCCTTCGTCGCGACGGTGTGCCTGTGGCGGACGTACTTCGAGTACGTCGGGCCGGCCGTGGCCCGTACGCTCGACCAGGCGGCCGCCCGACAGCGCGACCGGATCGCCGCCGACGGGTACGGCCTGGCCTACCTGCTGCTGATCGTCGGAATCATCTACCTGGCGCTCGGGGTCGAACAGGTCGTGTCCGACCTGGCCGAGGAGCGGTCCGGCCGGTTCGCCGGCGAGCCGCTGGGCTGGCCGGCGACCATCGCCCTCTACGGCGGGGTCGCCCTCTACCTGGCCGGCCGGCCACTGTTCCTCTGGATCGCCGTCCGCTCGGCGCCCCGGGCGCAGCTCGCCGCGATCGGCGCCGCGCTGGTGCTGCTGCCGGTGGGACGCCACCTGTCCGCCCTGGCCGCGCTCGGCCTGGTCACCGCGCTCCTGCTGGTGGTCGCCGGCCACGAGCGCTCGACCCGGCGGCCGGAATCGAGGCGGTAGGCGGCGGGGTCAGCGCGGGCTCATCCCGGCGGGGGCAGCGGGCTTACCCCGGCGTGGGGGCGGGCTCATCCCGGGGTGGGGGCGGGGCTCATCCCGGGGTGGGGGCGGGCTCATCCCCGGGGTGGGGGCGGGCTCATCCCGGCGGGGCGGCGACCGGTATCGGCGTGGCGGTGACGCAGGTGAGCACCCGGCCCTGCCCGCGGGCCTCGGTCGTTGCGGTGGTGGTGAACCCCTGGGCCCGGAGCAGCCGCTCCGTGGAGGTGAGGTTCGCCTCGGGATGCACGGACGTGGGCCGCTCGCCGAAGACGTAGAGCCGTCCGCCCGGCGCCAGCAGGCTCCGGATCCGGTCGATCTGCCGCGTCGCCGCGCCCAGCCAGAACAGGTTGACGTTCACCGCGAAGATCTTGGTGAAGTACCCGGCCGGGAGGTCCACCGACGCGAACTCCGCGCATCGGATCTCGACCGTGCCCGAGTCGATGTGGCTGGCGTTGCGCTCGGTCGCGAGCCGGGCCATCGTCGCCGCCCGGTCGATCGCGACGATCCGGCCGGTGGTGAGCCGACCGGCGACCAGGGAGACCGCCACGCCACGGCCACATCCGATCTCCAACAGCCGGTCGTGGGGCCCGACGGCCATCGTCTCCACCGCCCAACGCTGGCGGTACGGTGCCGCCGACGCCTGGGCCGACTCGTCCGGGGCCGACTCGTCCGGGGCCGACTCGTCCGGGGCCGACTCGTCCGGGGCCGACTCGTCCGGGGCCGACTCGTCCGGGGCCGACTCGTCCGGCGACGGGACGGGACCGCCGGCGACGAGACCTGGATCGCAGGTCGGCGGGGCGCATCTCACGACGTCACTCACCAAGCCGTCTTCTGCTCACACAATCGATTGCACCTCGCCGGACGGCCGAATGCACAGTGCCCTCGGTCACCAGCGGCAAGTATGCGGCAGAGTGCGCCGGGCGGTATGCGGGCCGGGATCGGGCTGGCCCCGCCCCGCGGCCGGCCCCGCGACAAATCGTCGGCATTCGCGCCGCTGGCTGAGGTGTTGGCGCCGCGGTGGCGGGTGATCGCGCCCGGTCAGCGTGGGCATGGAGCGTCGGATGGTGCCGAGAGACACGAGCGGGACGGCTACGTCGCCGACGTCACCGCCTTCCACCGGAATCTGCGAGTCGGTCCTGCGGCGGTGCTGGGCCACTCACTCGGCGGCGTAAACGCGCACCAGTACGCCGCCCGGCACGCGGACCGGTTCACCGCGCTGATCGTCGAGGACATCGGCGCGGTCGTGGCCGCGACTGGTCGTTCACCAGGCGCAACGCGCGGCAGGTCAGGCCGCTGGCAGGCTGGTGAACACCAGCGGCCCGGACGGTGCCGGAGTACCGCCGTTGGGGTACCCCCAGGACGCCCCGTTACCCGCCGAGGTGCTGAGCGTGAAGCCCACCGTGTACGTCCCTGTCGGCAGGGCGGAGAAGGACACCGGCAGCGAGACGTGCCCATCGGGCCCGACACGGACGCCGCCGCTCGCGCCGCCCACCGAGTGACCGAGGGAGTTGTAGATGGTGGTCGAGAACCCGGTCACTGGAGCAAGCGTGACGTCGTCGATGATGACGTTGACGCTGATGCCGTTGAACAGGTCACCCGGAGCGGCCTCGGTGCGGCTCAGCGCTGCCGCGATCGCCACCGGCCTGGCCGTGTCGGGCACCCGAGTGGCCCGCAGGTCCAGCACGGGCCCGCCGTAGTAGGCACCGTACACCGAAACCGCACCGGCCGCGTCGGTGAGCAGAATACCGTCGATGGTGCAGGAGCTGTTCAGCTCATGCATCACCACCGGGAGTGAGTACGTACCCGCCGGTCCCTCCGTCAGCACCTGGTTCCAGGTCGAGCAGCCCGAGGTCGCGACCGTGGCGGTCAGCCCGCCCTGTACTCCGCTCGCGCTAAACGTCAACGTGGTCGTCGCCGACTGGCGCCAGTTGTTCACCTGCGTCGGGCTCAACGCGAACCCGCTGGCGCTTATTACCTCGTTGCGAGTGACCCGCACCGTCTGCGCATCGAGGCCGGTGTAGCGCTCGGTGTTGCCGGCCCGGTCAGTCAGGCTGACCTCCTTCACTTCCCAGTCGCCGGTGGGGCTGCCCGCAGGCAGCGTTACCGGCAGTTCGCACCCGACGAACCAGGAGTCCCAGTTCTGCATGTCACCGCAGAGCATGCCGCCCTGGTCGCTGTATCCCAGGGTGATCGGTGCGACGACCTCGATGGTGCCGGGGCCGTCCAGCACGATGTGACCCTCCCAGAAGCCCGCGCCCGGCTCGTCCTGGACGTACAGGCCGTAGCGCAGGGTTGCACCGGAGCCGTCGTCGTATACCTGATTCTTGGTCGGCGAGGCGAGCCAGACCCCGTCTGTCACCGGCGGCGCGGTGTCGGGGGTTTGGGTGGCCGCCAGCACGGCAGCCGGGCTGATCTCGTCGCCGGACAGGGTCCGCGTGGTGCCCTGGTCGTCGGTTGCGGTGATCCTATTGACGCGGTAGGTCACCGGCGCGGCCGGACCGTACTCGGTCAGGTGGAAGTCGTACGCGTATGACGAGCTGGCGATCTCGCCTGTGTACGGCCCGACGACGGGCCACCCGCCGTCGAGACTGAACCGGATCTGCTCGACCGGCCCGACCGCGGTGGTGCCGCTGTAACCCTGCACATAGATGCTGCCGCTGAGGTCGTGGGCGGTGGTCGACGTGTCGGTCACCGTCCAGTTCAGGGTGACGGTCGTGCCGCCGGTGGTGGTGTCGACGTGGTCCGTCGCAAAAGCGATGCCCGAGAAGCCGATCTCCGGGTTCCCTGCCGCGACGGCCGGTGCTGCCGCCGCCGCGAGCAGCACCGTGGCCGCAGTTACGGTGGCCGAGATTCGTGAGACTGCGCGAAGGTGCCCAGCGACCATGTGTCCTCCCCAGTGACGTGTGACCGGACCTCGATGGTCCGGTCGGCGCGGGCCGCCGTACCGCGGACTGCGCGCGCAGCGTATTAGATGCGTAACAGCGACGGAAACGCGATTTCAGCCCCTCCGCGCGCCTCGGAGGAGGCGTACGGTGCGCCCGGTCAGCTGACCGCAGGACAGTCCACGATGGATCTCCGGCCGAGTGGACTGCCGCACGGTGGGAGCAGGAGCAGCCCGATGGCGGGCCTGGGGTGGTGAGCCGCGACATCAAACGAGCCCTGACGCGACCGCATCAGGCGCACGTGATCGTGTGGCACGGCACCAACCGGATCCGGGTCGGCAACGAACTGATGTTGCGGCTCGCTGCCGACCGGCACCCGCTCGATACCCGAGGCTGCGGTTACTGCTTGGTGCAGGTCAGCACGATCAGCGCATCCGACGGAAGCCTCTCCCCCGCCTTCGCTGACTGCTTCGTCACCGTCCAGTTGGCCAGCAACAGAACGACCTTGTCGTCCGGATCCGCCGACCCGTACTGGATATTGGTGAAGCCGAGCCGCTTGAGTTCATCGTCCGCTATGGCGGCGTTCTTGCCGATTAGGTTCGGCACGGTAGCCACCTTCAGGACTGCCGATGTAGATGTAGCTCCGGATGATGCCGCTTTCGAAGGCGCGGCGGTGGTCGGCTGCTGGCTCGGTACCGCGGGCAGGCTGAGCGTCGGTGCTGGCGCCTGGCTTGCCTGCCTGGGATCGTCCTGGTTTGCGCCGATCGCGGCGAGGACGCCGCATCCGAGGCAGGCGAGCACCAGGACGCCGCCGACAGCGGCGAGCACGATCCAGAGGGTGCGGTTGCTCTTTTTCGGCGACTGCGGGGGCGGGTAGGGCAAGCCTCGTCTGCCCCCGACTGGTCGCCGCAACTCAACGCTGGATACTCGATCAACTGGTCGACCACCACGGGCCGGGTTGGGCAGGCGTGGTCACCAAAGGCATAGGTCGGACAATTTACTAGATCGCGAACCCGGCCATTGCCAGCCAGTTGGCGGCGGCCGGGCTACTGTCTGGGAAGCGATGCACCCACGGTGCACCCAGAGGCGGAAAACCAAGATCTACTATCTAGCGTTTGTGCTGGTGGGGCGGGCGGGACTCGAACCCGCGACCGAGGGATTATGAGTCCCCTGCTCTAACCGGCTGAGCTACCGCCCCCCGCCGGGCGACAGCCTAGCCTACGATCCGGAACTTACGGGGTCACCACGGGCCGGCTCCGCACACCGGCCCGCTCGCCCGCCGGGGAAACCGCAGCTCAGCGGCGTACCAGGTCCGGAAGCCCGACCGCCCGTCAGCCCGCCGGCGCGGCGCGCAGCGTGTCGACCACGGAGCCGGCGACCCGCCAGCCGCTGGCGAGCGCCCCCTGGATCGAGGGGCTGTCCCGGTGGTCACCGGCCACGAAGATCCCCTCTCCCACCCGGGCCGGCCGGCGCAGTCGGCCCTGGGGCGGCGGCGCGGCGGGCAGGGCCGCCGGCAGCGAGACCGTCGTCAGATGTTCCCAGTCGGCGGTGGCGCGGCCGTACAGCCGGGCCAGTTCGAGGCGTACGGCGGGCTCCGGCGGCGCGGTCGGTCCCGCCCGGCCGACCACCGTGGTGGCGACCAGGTGCCGCCCCGGCGGGGCGTACCCGGGCGCGGCCCGGCTCACCACCACCGTGTTCGCGACCAGTTCCCGCCGGTCGCCGTCGACCAGCAGGATCGGTGCGCTCGTCGGCGGCCGGTCGGTCGAGTGGTAGTACGTGGTGAGCGGGTGCATCCGGATGCGGCCGAGCGCGGGGAGCAGCCGGCTCGCGGCCGGCGGGTCGACCGCCACCAGTACGGCCCGGCAGCGCACGGCGCCCGACGGGGTACGCACCAGCCCCGGCTCGACGGCTTCGACCGGTACCCCGGTGACGAGCAGCGAGTCCGGCAGCGGTACGGCGACCGCCTCCGGCAGCCGTCCCATCCCGCCGGCCGGTACGCCGAGCCGCCCGCGCACGAACGAGCGCGCCACCAGCGCGAGCACGTGGCTGGAGGTCTCCAGCTCCCGGTCGGCGAAGACGCCGGAGAGGAAGGGGCGGAGCAGTTCCTCGACGATCGCGTCGGAGAGCCCGGCGCGGCGCAGGGCGGTTTCGGTGGTGACCTCGGGCGCGGCCAGCAGCCGGTGGACGGGCAGCGTGGCGCAGCCGCCCGCGAGGAGCGCCAGGCGCAGCCGGTCGAGGACGCTGCCGACGCGGGCGCGGGCGGCGCGCGGCCCGGCGGTGGGGCGGCGCAGCGGGTGCTCCAGCCGCACCAGCGCCTCGCCGCGGCGCACCAGCACGCCGGGGGTGAAGTAGCGGAGTTCCAGCGTCGCCAGGTCGACCAGGCCGCCGAGCCTCGGGTACGCGGTGTTGACGAGCTGGAATCCCCGGTCGAGCAGGTACCCGTCGACCGCGTCGGTGGCCACCCGCCCGCCGAGCCGGTCGCCGGCCTCCAGCAGCAGCCACGGTACGCCGGCGCGGTGCAGCCGGCGGGCGGCGGCGAGTCCGGCCAGCCCACCGCCGACGATCACCACGTCTGTCTCGTCGGGCAGTTCGGGTGCCACGGCCACCTCCCTCCCGCCGCCGTCGTGCGCCGCGCGCACCCGGCCCGGCGACGCGGGCCCGCAGATACGACGATGCCCGCCGGCGGGGCCGACGGGCGGGCTGGTGGGAAAAGCTCCCCCGATTGGACTCGAACCAATAACCTGCCGGTTAACAGCCGGCTGCTCTGCCAATTGAGCTACAGGGGATCGCGGCTGGCTCCGGATCTCTCCGGCGCCCTTGCGACGGCATAAGAGTACAGGACTCCCGGGGGTGTTGGTCCACCGGGTTGTTCCCTCCCCGCCCGGCCGTCCGGTCCCGCCCCCACCCCGCCCCCACCCCGCCGATCATGGACTTGTGGTCGGCCCAGAAGGGGCTAAAGCGGCATAAGGTCCGCCACAACTCCTTGATCGGCGGGCGGTGTGCGGGGCGCAACGCGGAATCGGACAAATCGACAGGTGGCCCCGCCACGCATGAGCGCGGAGGAGGATGGGTACTTACCTGAGGACAGACGACGCAGGCGCGACAGGGTGGCCGACCGGGGACGACCGGTCGTCAACCCCGCGTCAGGTACGAGAGGAGCCGCGGATGCGCGGAAAGCTTCTGTTCATCGGCGGGCTGGCCGCGGGCTTCGTCCTGGGCGCCCGCGCCGGTCGGGAGAAGTACGAGCAGCTGGTCCTCCAGGGCCGCAAGGTGCTCGACCACCCCACCGTGCAGGAGGCGGCCGGCGTGGCCCAGGCACAGGCCACCCGCCTCTACACCGAGGGCCGGGAGCGGCTGAGCCACACCCGGCTGGGCGAGAAGCTCGGCGGCATCACCGGGGACAGCGAGCGCACCACGGAGCTGCCCAGGTCGGACGGCGCGTACGCGACGTCGACCAGCGGCGGCTCGGGGAGCAAGTCGAGCTCGACCTCGGCCACGCCGCGGAGCAACCCGTCCGGCCCGAACGCCAACGGCACCGGCCTCTGACCGTCGAAGAGCCGTCCGGCCCGGTGTCCGGGTCGGCGCCGCGAACGGCCGGGCCGTTCGGACGCGACGCCGTCCGAGCGCGCCCGGACGCGACGCCGCCCGAGCGCCTCGGCGCCGGACGGCGGCAGGACGCGGATCCCGGTGGCCAGGGCGAGATTCGGCGGATTGTCGTCTCGCCGCCCTGACCACCGGGATCGTCGTCGTACCCGGGCTTCCGCCGCCGCGCCCACGCGGGCACCGGGCGAGGGCGACCGCTCCCCCGGCCACGCACACACCGGCGAGGCCGCTCCCCCGGTCCGCGCCGCCGCGTGCGCGGGCGCTCGCTCAGTCCTTGCTGGCGAAGGCGGCGTCGAACGCCGCGGCCGGAGCGTCGAACGCCAGCCGGCGGACGAACTGGAGTGCCTCCGGCGCCCCGACGAGCCGGTCCATGCCGGCGTCCTCCCACTCGATCGAGATTGGGCCGTCGTAGCCGATCGCGTTCAGCGCCCGGAAGCAGTCCTCCCACGGCACGTCGCCATGGCCGGTGGAGACGAAGTCCCAGCCCCGGCGCAGGTCGGCCCAGGGCAGGTGGGAGGCGAGCCGCCCGCGCCGGCCGTCACCGGTACGGACCTTCGCGTCCTTGCAGTCCACGTGGTAGATCCGGTCGGCGAAGTCGAAGATGAAGTTGACCGGGTCCAGCTCCTGCCAGACGAAGTGGGACGGGTCCCAGTTGAGCCCGAACGCGGGCCGGTTCCCGATCGCCTCCAGGGTCCGCTTGGTGGTCCAGTAGTCGTACGCGATCTCGCTCGGGTGCACCTCGTGCGCGAACCGCACGCCGACCTCGTCGAAGACGTCCAGAATCGGGTTCCAGCGGTCGGCGAAGTCCTGGTAGCCGCGCTCGATCATCGACGGCGGTACCGGCGGGAACATCGCGAGCGTGTGCCAGATCGAGGAGCCGGTGAAGCCGATCACCGTCTTGACGCCGAGCTTGGCGGCGGCGCGGGCGGTGTTCTTGATCTCCTCGGCGGCCCGCTGCCGGACCCCCTCCGGCTCGCCGTCGCCCCAGATGCGGGCGGGCAGGATGCCCTGGTGCCGCTCGTCGATCGGGTGGTCGCAGACCGCCTGCCCGACCAGGTGGTTCGAGATCGCGTAGACCTTCAGGTTGTACTTGGCCAGCGTCTCCCGCTTGCGGTCGACGTACGAGTCGTCGGCGAGCGCCTTGTCGACCTCGAAGTGGTCGCCCCAGCAGGCAATCTCGAGTCCGTCGTAGCCCCACTCGGAGGTGAGCCGGCACACCTCCTCGAACGGGAGGTCGGCCCACTGGCCGGTGAAGAGGGTGATGGGTCGCGCCATGATGTTCTCCCCTGTCGGTACCGCGGGATTCGCGTGGTGCGCCGCCGAGGGCGGCGGGGACTGGGGCGAGGATGACCGGTCCGGGCAGGACGCCGACCCGGGGTACGCGGAACCGGGACATGCCAGGCATCCGAGCCGGGCGGGTTGCGCCTCCCGCACCGGGTCGCCGGCCACTCCCACGGGTCGCCGTGAACACTCTAGGCCGGCGCCACGGGTGTTCGGAAGGGGCCCTTGCCACACCGCGAGGGCCCCCGGGACGGACGTCGAGGGGCTCGCCCGGAGCGAGCCCCTCGACGCCGCCCGTCGCGGAATCAGGTCAGGGCAGGGTCCACTTCTGGTTCGCCGCGCCGGTGCAGGTCCAGAGGTGCACGTCCTGGCCGTCGGCGGAGCTGTTGTTCGACACGTCCAGGCACTTGCCGGAGGACGGGTTGCGCAGCGTGCCGTCGGCCTGCGCCGCCCAGTTCTGGGCGCCGGTGCCGTTGCAGGTCCAGAGCTGGATCTTCGTACCGTCGGCGGTGCCGCTGCCCGAAACGTCCAGGCACTTGCCGAGCGCCCGCAGCGTCTGCCCGGTCACCGTCCAGGTCTGCCGGGCCGCGCCGGTGCAGGTCCAGATCTGCACCTGGGTACCGTCGGCGGTACCGCCGTTGTCGACGTCGAGGCACTTGCCGGCGAGCCCCTTGACCGGGCCGGTGCCGGGCGTACCGCCGCCGGTGCCGCGCACGAGCGTGAAGTCGTCCACGTCGAACAGCCCCGTACCGTTGCCCGTGAAGGTCAGGTACACGTTCTGCGTGCCGCTGGGCACGCCGCTGAGCGTGGTGGAGACGTTCGCGTAGCTCTCCCAGCCGCCGGTGTTCGGTACCGCCACCGAGCCGAGCACCGGGCCGGTGGTGGAGCCGGTACGCAGCTGCAGCGTGCCGCCCGCTCCCCCGGAGACGACCCGGGCCCGCAGCGAGGTGGCGCCGGTGAGGTCGAGCCCGGTGTAGCCCGCCCAGTCCCCGTTGTCGATGTAGCCGATGGTCGAGCCGCCGTTGGCGCCGGTCTTGCCGACGACCTGCACGCCGCCGGTGGAGCTGAAGCTCTCCGCCTGCACGGTGGTCTCGCCGCCGGTGGGCGGCGTGCCGCCGAGCTCCTTGATCCGGATGTTGCGGAACGAGACGTCGTCGCCGGTGCCGTGGTTCTGGATGCCGACGTAGCCGGCGAGCGAACGGACCGGGTCGGTGTTCGTGAAGTCGTTGATCTTCACTCCGTTGAGGAAGATCTGCAGCCGCTCACCCTCGACGAGCAGCTCGTAGGTGTTCCACTCCCCCGCCGGGTTCAGCGCCGCGTCCCGGGCCGCGAGGTCGGCCGACTTGAAGCTGTAGACGGAGCCGGTGGTGCGGTCCGGCGTGTCGGTCGGGTCGATCTGGATCTCGTACCCGTTGTTGACCGCCGAGTTCGGGTCGCTGGAGGCCGGGAAGCCGATGAAGACGCCCGAGTTGTCGTCGCCGGCCATCCGCCAGTCCAGCTTCAGCGAGTACGACGTGAACTGCTTGTTGCTGTACCAGAACAGGCCCATGCCGCCGACCGAGGTGAGGGTGGCGTCGGAGTTGGTGAAGCTGCCCGGTCCCGCCTGCGACCAGCCGGCCGTGGAGCCGTTGTAGAGGGCGGTGTACCCGGTTTCCGGCCGGCAGTCGGCCTTGCTGCGCCCGGACGCGTACCGGATGCCACCGAGCAGGTGGGCCCGGAACGCCGCCTCGGTGTAGGACTGCTGGGTGTGGCCGCTGCCGGTGTAGAAGGAGCGGCCGCCGGCGTACGCCTTGCACCAGGCGTGCGGGTGGTCGGCCCCCATGCCGCCGCCCGAGTACGACGACTCGTCGAGGGTGGCCAGCACGTGCGCGGTCGAGCGCGGGTTGGTGCGGTAGTTGTACCACTCGTCGGTGCGGGTCCAGGTCTGCGGCAGGTGGGCCGTGGCGGCGTGGCCCCGGTCCTCGACCTTGATGTTGGCCTGCTGGATCGCCGGGTGCGACGAGAACCAGGCGCCCACCAGTTCGCCGTAGAACGGCCAGTCGTACTCGGTGTCGGCCGCGGCGTGCACGCCGACGTACCCGCCGCCGCCCCGGATGTACGACTCGAAGGCGCTCTGCTGGGTGGCGTTGAGCACGTCGCCGGTGGTGCTGAGGAAGACGACCGCCTCGTACTGGGCCAGGTTGGCGGTGGTGAACGCGGCGGCGTCCTCGGTCGCGGTGACCGTGAAGTTGTTCGCCGCGCCCAGCTCCCGGATGGCCTGGATGCCGTTGGGGATCGAGTCGTGGCGGAAGCCGGCGGTCTTCGAGAAGACCAGTACGTCGTAGGGGGCGTCGGCGGCGCTGGCCGGCGTGGCCGGAGTGGTGCAGGCCAGCACGGCCAGCGTCGCGGTCGCCGCGCCGAGCAGCGGGCGGAGGAGTCTGCGCATGGTGGTCTCCCTGTCGAGGAGGCGGTGCTCCCGGATCGGAGCGTTCTCCCGGATCGAGGTGGTGGGCTCGGGTCGGGGTGGTGGGAAGGGCCCCTTCGTCGTACCGGTCCTCTCGAAGCCGGTGCGACGGGGCGACAAGGGGCCCTTCCCGGTGGCCGCGCGGCGGCCCGGACCACCTGGCCGGCGCCGGGGTCGGCGGGGGCCGGGTGGCCGGGCCGTCGCGGCGGCCCGGCCTTGCCGCTACCGGGTCAGGGCAGCGTCCACTTCTGGTTCGCCGCGCCGGTGCAGGCCCAGAGCTGGGCGTCCTGCCCGTCCGCGGAGCTGGTGCCCGGGATGGTCAGGCACTTGCCGGAGGACGTGTTACGCAGCGTCCCGTCGGCCTGCGACGCCCAGTTCTGGGCGCCGGTGCCGTTGCAGGTCCAGATCTGGATCTTCGTACCGTCGGCGGTGCCGGCGCCCGACACGTCCAGACACTTGCCCAACGCCCGCAGCGTGGAACCGGTCACCGTCCACGTCTGCGCCGCGCTGCCGTTGCAGGTCCAGAGCTGCACCTGGGTACCGTCGGCGCTCGCGCCGTTGTCGACGTCCAGGCACTTGCCCGCCAGCCCCTTGACCTGCCCGTTGCCGCCGCCCGGGGTGCCCCCCGTGACGAAGGTGAACGCGTCGAGGTCGTAGAGCGCGCCGGTCCCCGTACCCGCGAAGGTCAGGTAGAGCGTGGTGGTGCCGGCCGGCGCGCCGGAGATCGTGCCGGTCACCGTGGTGAAGGTCTCCCAGCCGCCGGTCACCGGTACGGTCGCCGAGCCCAGCACCGTGCCGGTGGGCGAGCCGGCCCGGACCTGGAGGGTGCCGCCGGAGCCGGCGGAGGAGACCCGGGCGGTGAACGAGGTCGCGTCCGCGAGCCGGTACGGCTCGAACGCGATCCAGTCGCCGTTGTTGATGTCACCGACGGTCTTGCCGCCCTCGGCCGGCGTCTTGGTGAACGTGTTGATCCCCGACGAGGTCTTGAAGTGCTCGGCCTGCCGGTGCTTGAACTGCAGGGTGTGCTGGGTGTGCGTGGTCAGCCCGCCGTTGTCGGTGTACGCCGCGTCGAAGATGGCGAAGATGTTCGCCGCGCTGTCGTGCTCCCCGTCCACGGGGATCGTGATCGAACCCGTGCAGCCGGTCTTCGAGGTGATCTGGTGGCCGTGCTGGTCGTGGCCGAGCACGTAGGTCATCGTCACCCGGGCGCAGTCGACCGTACCGTCCTCCGGGTCGGTCACCGTGATCTGGAACGGCACGGTGTCGCCGAAGGCGACCAACTGCCCGTTGATCGGGGTGTTGATGGTGACCGTCGGGGCGCTGTTGCCCACGCTGATGACCACGCTGGAGCTACCCGTGGCGCCGGCCGGATCCCGCACGGTCAGCGTCGCGGTGTACGTCCCGTTGGTGGTGTACGTCTTCGACGGGTTGGCCGCGGTCGAACTGGTGCCGTCGCCGAAGTTCCACGAGTAGGTGAGCGCGCCGCCCTCCGGGTCGGACGAGCCCGCCGAGGAGAACGCCACGGTCAGCGGCGCCGGCCCCGACGTACGGTTCGCGCTGGCCACCGCCGTGGGCGCCCGGTTGCCACCGCCGACGTACTCGAACCGGTAGAGCGCCGAGTTGGCGTCCCCGTTGAAGTATCCCGTCCCGTAGTCGAGCACGTAGTACGCGCCGTCCGGGCCGAACGCCGAGTCCATCACCTGCTTGCCCGTCCACGGGAACGTGTCGATCGTCCCGCGCGAGCCGTCGGCGTTGACGTGGATCGGCTTGATCCAGCCGCGGCCGAACTCGGTGGCGAAGAACTGCCCGTCGAAGGACTGCGGGAACTTGATCGACGAGTTGAGCGCCGCGTCGTACCGGTACACCGGGCCGCCCATCGGCGACTCGGAGCCGCCGCCGAACTCCGGCGGCGTGCCGGAGTCACCGGCGTACTTGATCCAGGCGGGCCGGGCCGCCGGCAGCGTCGTCTGCCCGGTGTTGCGGAACGAGTTGTTCGTCGGCCCGCCCGTGCAGTTGTACTTCGCGCCGCCGGTGTTGCTGGCGAAGTCCCACTCGTTGTACGTCTCGCTCGACGTGTTCGTACCCGTGCAGTACGGCCAGCCGTAGTTCCCGGGCGACGTGATCCGGTTGAACTCGACCTGGCCGCTGGGGCCCCGGTTCGGGTCGGTCGAGCCCGCGTCCGGGCCGTAGTCGCCCACGTACACGGCACCCGTGGCCTTGTCCACGCTGATCCGGAACGGGTTGCGGAAGCCCATCGCGTAGATCTCCGGCCGCGTGTTCGCGGTGCCCGGGGCGAACAGGTTCCCCGCCGGGATCGAGTACGTCCCGTTGGCGTTCACCTTGATCCGCAGGATCTTGCCGCGCAGGTCGTTCGTGTTGCCCGCGCTGCGCTGCGCGTCGTACGACGGGTAGCGGTTGGTCCGCTCGTCCAGCGGCGAGTAGCCGTTCGACTCGAACGGGTTGCTGTCGTCCCCCGTCGACAGGTACAGGTTGCCGGCGGCGTCGAAGTCGATGTCGCCACCGACGTGGCAGCACATACCCCGGTCGGCCGGCACGTCCAGCACCGTCACCTGGCTGCCCGTGTTCAGCGTGAAGTCCGCGTTCAGCGTGAACCGGGCCAGCCGGTTGACCCCGGCGAACGGCGCGAACTGCGCGGGCGTGCCGCTGGCCGGCGCGTCACCGGCGGGGGTGCTCAGCGGCGGAGCGTAGTAGAGGTAGATGAAGCGGTTGCTGGCGAAGCCCGGGTCGACCCCGACGCCCTGCAACCCCTCCTCGTCGTGGGTGTAGACGGGCAACGTACCGATCACGGTCGTGTTGCCGGCCGCGTCGGTACGCCGCAGGGTGCCGTTGCGGGCGGTGTGCAGGACCGAGCGGTCCGGCAGTACCGCCAGCGACATCGGCTCGCCCATCTCGGCCACCCCGCGCGCCAACTCCACCTGCTGGAAGTCGGCGGCGTTGATGGTGTGCGCCTGTGCGCTCCCGGCCGTGGTGAGCGAGGTCGTGACCGTGGTGGCGACCGTACTGGCGACGAGCAGCAGCGCGGCCCCGGCCGCGTGCCATCGTCGACTGCGGAGTGTTTCGTGCCTCATGGACATGGTCGAGCTGTCCCCTCCTGACCGAAATGACTGCCAGGCAGGGCGCGCGCCGTCGCGCCGATTGCCGTAGCCGGTGCTGTTGCGACCCGCTGAGCTGCCAACTCAGCCGGCCGTGACCGCCGATCGCTCGGACCACCGCGCTCGGAGGTCACCAGTCGATGGGCAAACCGCGCCGTCGGTTACATCGACGAAACATCCTCGTGTTGGGAGAGAGATTAATTTCTGTCGTTCGATGTGTCCATACCTTCTGCCCGACTCCGAGGGACTTTTGTTCAGACCGAAGAAAAGTCGCCCGTCGCCGGGCCCCCGGCCGGCAGCGCGGCACGTACCCGCACCAGGTCAGGGTCCGAACCGGACCGGGCCGCACGGACCCGGACCAGGTCAGGGTTGGGGGCCGGATTGCCCGCGACGGGATCAAGCCTGACCGCCCAGAGCGGGTAATCCGGCCCCCAACCCCCGCACGGCGACCCACGCGCCCACCCGGCACCCGCACGACCCGAGGAAGCGGGTGACGGCCCAAACCCACGCGCCCACCCGGCACCCCGCGAACCGAGGCACCACCCAAGGCAGCACCGAGCCCGAGGCACCCCGGGACGGGTCAGAGCCGCCGATCCACCGCCTCCGCCGCCAACGCCGCCAACACCTCGCGCGCCTCCGGCACCACCGGCGCCTGCTCCAGCGCGGCCAGCGCCGCCTCGGTACGCACTCTGATCATTTGTTCGATCCGATCCAGCGCGCCGGTCGCCACGATGATTTCGCGCAGCTCGGCGGCGCCGTCGGCGTCGAGCCCAGGGTTCCCGAAGAGGGTCTTGATCCGCAATGCCTGGTTGCGGTCCGCGCTGTCCCGGGCGAGCGCCATCATCACGGTGCGCTTTCCCTCGCGCAGGTCGTCCAGGATCGACTTGCCGGTCACGGCCGGGTCGCCGAAGACGCCCAGCACGTCGTCGCGGAGCTGGAAGGCGTCGCCGAGCGGGTCGCCGAACGCGGCCAGGGCCGTCATCAGGTCGGCACCGGCGCCGGCCAGCGCGGCGCCGATCTGCAGCGGCCGGGTCACCGTGTACCGCGCCGCCTTCATCCGGATCACCGTGAGGGCGCTCGCCACGGACCCGTCCCCGACCCCGGAGACGAGGTCGAGGTACTGCCCGGCGATCACCTCGGTACGCATCAGCGAGAAGATCCGGTAGCCCTGGTGCACCTCGTCCGTGGAGAGCCCGCACTCGTGGAACATCTGATCGGACCAGGCCGCGCAGAGGTCGCCGCAGAGCAGGGCGGTGTTGCGCCCGTACGAGCCGGCGTCGCCGCGCCAGGCCGAACGGGCGTGCAGGTCGGCGAAGAGCTGGTGCACCGAGGGCTCGCCCCGGCGCCGCTCGCTGCCGTCCATGATGTCGTCGTGGATCAGCGCGAAGGCGTGGAACAGCTCCAGCGCCGCCGCGGCGACCACGATGGGCGTACCGTCGGCACCGCCGGCTCCGCGCCAGCCCCAGTAGCAGAAGAGCGGGCGCAGCCGCTTGCCGCCCGCCAGCACGAACCGGTGCAGGGTGCGGAACACGCCGCGGGGGGCGCCGTCGGGCCAGTCCGGGTCCTGCCGGTCGAGGAAGTTGGCGAGCTCCGCGTCGAACCGGGACCGCAGTCCGGCCGTGTCGGGCAGCGGGGCGGTCGCCGTCATGCGTCCACCCCCGGCGACGGCAGCCCGGCCAGCCGGAGCAGCAGCTCCTTGACCTCGGTGGCGGCGAAGCGGTCGCGCGCGGCGGCCGGGTCGGAGCAGAGCAGCACGGGCCCGTCGGCCGGGTCGTCCGGCAGCCGGCCGTGCGAGCCGCGTACCGCCCGGGCGCCCGCGTCCAGCCCCACCACGTCCATCAGGTACCGCATGCCGAGTTTCTTGCGGGCCAGCGCCAACCCGGCCCGGCGCTTGGCGGCGCCGGGGGCGGCCGGGTCGAAGAAGAGCTCCGCCGGGTCGTACCCGGGTTTGCGGTGGATCTCCACGAGCCGGGCGAAGTCCGGGGCTGCGTCGTCGTCGAGCCAGTAGTAGTACGTGAACCAGGCGTCCGGCTCGGCGACCAGCACCAGCTCGCCGGCGCGCTCGTGGTCCAGCCCGTGCTCGGCCTTGCCGGCCGCGTCCAGCACCCGCGCCACCCCCGGCAGCCCGGCGCAGAGCTTCGTCACCGCCGGCAGGTCGGCCGGGTCCCGTACGTAGACGTGCGCCACCTGGTGGTCGGCGACCGCGAACGCCCGGGAGGTCCACGGGTCGAGGTACTCCATGCCGTCCTGGGTGTAGACCCGCAGCAGCCCTTCGGCGCGCAGCAGCCGGTTGACGTCGACCGGCCGGGACGCGTCGGTGATGCCGTACTCGGAGAGCGCCACCACGGTCGTGCCGCGCGCCGCCGCCGCGTCCAGCAGCGGGCCGAGCACCTGGTCGACGGCCTTGGCCGCGACCACCGCCTCCAGCGAGCCGGGGCCGTGCCGTTGCAGGTCGTAGTCGAGGTGCGGGACGTAGACCAGGGTCAGGTCCGGGTCGTGGTCGGCCATGACCTGTTCGGCGGCCCGGCAGATCCAGCGCGACGACGGGATGCCCGCCCCGGGCCCCCAGTACGTGAAGAGCGGGAAGTCGCCCAGCCGCCCGGTCAGCTCGTCGTGCAGCTCCGGCGGGTCGGTGTAGCAGTCCGGCTCCTTGCGCCCGTCGGCGTAGTAGATCGGGCGGGGCGTCACCGTCCAGTTCACGTCGGCGCCCATCGCGTACCACCAGCAGACGTTGGCCACGGTGTAACCGGGGGCCGCCCGGCGGGCCGCGTGCCACAACTTGTCGCCGCCGACCAGCGCGTTGTGCTGTCGCCAGAGGAAGACCTCGCCGAGGTCGCGGAAGTACCACCCGTTGCCGACGATCCCGTGTTCGGCCGGGAGCGCCCCGGTCAGGAAGGTGGACTGCACCGAGCAGGTCACCGCCGGCAGGACCGTACCGAGTTCGGCCGAGAAGCCCGCCTCGGCGACGGCCCGCAGCCGGGGCATGTGGGCCAGCAGTCGGGGCGTCAGCCCCACCACGTCGAGCACCAGCAGCTTGTTCATGCCCGCACCGCCCGCGTCCGGCCGATCGTCCCCGGCCGCGCGGCCAGCCCCAGCGCGACCAGTTCGTCCCGGGTGAAGGCCAGCTCGGCGGCGATGCCGGCGGCCAGTTCGTCCGGTGTGCCCGGGCGCCGGGCCGGTGGCAGGACCCCCCAGGTGTACGTCTCCACGTCGAGGTGGTCGCAGCCGGCGTCCGCGCCGCCGAGCAGCTCGGCCAGCGCCGCCCGCAGCACCGGTACGGTCGAGGTGAGCGGCGGTTCGGGCGCCGCGTGCACGGGCACGTGGTAGTGCACCCGCCAGGCCCCGGCGAGCCCCGCCGCCAGGGCGAGGTCCAGGTCGTCGGCGCTGCGCCCCGGATCGGCCGGGTCGCCGGCCGGCCCGTCCACCTCGGCGCGGGTCTGGTGCAGGAAGCGCGGCTCGACGTACCCGCGCAGCACCTCCTCGGCGGCGACCGGGTCGGCGGCCTGCAACGCGGCGGAGACCTGCACCTTCACCACCGGCAGCCCGGCCGCGCGCAGCCGGGCCAGCGCCGCCGCCGGCTCCTCCCAGGCGCAGGCCAGGTGCGCCAGGTCCAGGCAGATCCCGAGCCACTCCGGGTCTGCGGCGGTGAGCCGCTCGGCGGCCTGCGCGGTGGTTTCCACCACGCAGCCGGGCTCCGGCTCGAAGCCGACCCGCACCGTCCGGCCGCTGTCGCGGCGCAGCTCGGCCAGGCCGGCCGCGAGTTCGGCGAGGGCGCGGTCGCCGGCGGCGGCCCGCCGGGCGTCCCACGGCTCCCGCCAGGCCAGCGGCAGCGTGGAGATCGACCCGCGGGCCGCGTCGTCGGGGAGCAGGTCGACCAGGATCCGGGCCAGGTCGAGGGTGTAGTCGAGCCGCTCGCGCGTGGTCCAGTCCGGGTGGTACACGGCGTGCTTGACCACCGGCGCCTGGAACGACCGGTACGGGAAGCCGTTGAGCGTGACCACCTCCAGGCCCCGGGCGTCCAGCTCGGTACGGAGCCGCCGCCGCGCCTCGGGCCGCGCCGCCAGCTCGGCCGCGACCGGCGCGGCCAGCCACAACCCCAACCCGAGTACGTCGGAGTCGAGCCGGCGCCGGATCGGCACCGCGTACGCGTCGAGCTGCGCGAGCACCCCGTCGAGGTCCTCGGCCGGGTGCACGTTCGTGCAGTAGCTCAGGTGGACGGTCTGCCCGTCGGCATGCCGCAGTCGCATCAGCTGCCTCCCCGCAGGATCGAGTTGCCCTCGAAGGTCGGCGCGGCCCCGGCCGCCTCGGCGAGGTCGAGCCGGCCGGACTGGCCGTAGAACTCGACCGGGTTGCGCCACAGCACCCGGTCCACCTCGTCGTCGTCGAAGCCGGCCGCGCGCATCGCGTCCCCGGTGGCCCGGGTCAGCAGCGGGTCCGAGCGTCCCCAGTCGGCCGCCGAGTTGACCAGCATCCGCTCGGTGCCGTACCGGCGCAGCAGCTCCACCATCCGGGGCGGGGACATCTTCGTCTCCGGGTAGATGGAGAAGCCGAGCCAGCAGCCGCTGTCGCGGACCAGCTCGACGGTGACCTCGTTCAGGTGGTCGACGAGCACCCGGCCCGGGTCGATGCCGGACTCGGCCACCACGGCCAGGGTCCGCTCGGTGCCCCGCGCCTTGTCCCGGTGCGGCGTGTGTACCAGCGCCGGCAGGTCGTGCTCGACCGCGAGCGCGAGCTGCGCGGCGAAGACCTCGTCCTCGGCCGGGGTCATCGAGTCGTACCCGATCTCGCCGACCGCGACCACGCCGTCCTTCTCCAGGTAGCGCGGCAGCTCCTTGAGCACGTCCCGGCAGCGCGGGTCGTTGGCCTCCTTCGGGTTCAGCGCGATGGTGGCGTGGTGGCGGATGCCGAACTGGCCCGCCCGGAACGGCTCCCAGCCGACCAGGGAGTCGAAGTAGTCGAGGAACGACCCCACGTTGGTGCGCGGCTGGCCGAGCCAGAACGCCGGCTCGACCAGGGCGCGTACGCCGGCGGCGGCCATCCGCTCGTAGTCGTCGGTGGTCCGTGAGGTCATGTGGATGTGCGGGTCGAAGATGCGCATCACGCCTCCTTGGCGGTACCGGTCGGGGCGCTGGTCAGCCGCTGTAACAGGGCGGTGGCGTCGGCGGGCAGCGCCCGGCCGGCGGCGCGGCGCTCCTCGTTCAGGCCGGCCAGCATGATCGCCAGTTCGGTGTCCGCCCGCTCGTCGAGGTCGTCCACGACGTCCAGCGGTACGCCCATGAAGACGCACTTGAGCACCGCCTGGCGCCAGGTCGCCGGGTCCAGGTGGCGGGCGGCCGGACCCAGCGCGGCGGCGACCAGGCGGGTGTCGTTGGTCCGGATCGCGTCGTGCAGCAGCGGTACCGCCTCCGCGCCGACCGGCAGCAACGGCAGGGCCCGCAGCACGGCCCGCTTCTCGGTCGCGTCGCCCTGCCGGTAGAGGGTCTCGGTCCACCCGGTCACCGCCGCGGCGGGCAGCGCCGCGAGCAGCAGTGCCCGCGCGGCCTCGTCGGCGGTCCAGCCGGCGGCGTCCGGCAGCGGGGCCCGGCCGCACCGGCGCCCGGCCGCGGCGAAGTACCGGCCGATCGCGGCGGGCTCGGCCGCGACGGCGCGCAGCGCCCCGTCCAGCCAGTCCCGGTCCGGTACGGCGGCCTCCAGTGCGGCCCGCAGTCGTTCGACGGTCACGGCACCTCCCTTCCGCCGGTGGCCCCGGTGGGGGTCACCGGTCTGATCCCGGCCTGTTCGGCGGCGGTACGCAGGAAGTCGATCGAACGGGCGGCGACGGCCGGTGCGGCGTGCGAGTGCCGGGGCAGCTCGACCGCGACCAGCCCGCGGTATCCGGCGTCGGCGAGCGCGCGCAGCACCGGCGGGAAGTCGATCTCGCCGGTGCCGAACTCCAGGTGCTCGTGCACGCCCCGCCGCATGTCGTCAATCTGTACGTTGACCAGGTGCGCGGCGACCTGCGCGACGCACTCGGGCACCGGCGCGGGCTCCAGGCACCGGCAGTGCCCGATGTCGAGGGTGATGCCGAAGCCGGGCGGGTCGCCCAGGTCGCGCCGCAGCCGCCACCAGTCGGCGATCTCGGCCACCAGCATGCCCGGTTCCGGCTCGAAGCCGATCGGCACGCCGGCCGCGTCGGCCGCGCGTACCACCTCGGCGCAGCCGGCCACCAGCCGGTCCCAGGCGGCGCCGGCGGGCAGCCCGCCCGGCCGGATCCCGGCCCAGCAGGAGACCGCCTCGGCGCCGAGGTCGGCGCCGATGGCGACGGCCCGGCGGAGGAAGTCGACGCGCCGGTCGCGGTCGTCGTCGAGCAGGGTCGGCGCGTGCTTGCGCCAGGGGTCGAGCAGGTAGCGCGCCCCGGTCTCGACCACCACGCCCAGCCCCAGCTCGGCGAGGCGCCGGCCGACCGCGGCGACGCGGCCGGCCAGCCCGGGGGCGTACGGGTCGAGGTGGTCGTGGTCCAGGGTCAGCGCGACCCCCTGGTAGCCCAGGTCCGCGATGATCGCCAGCGCGTCGTCGAGCCGGTGGTTGCCGAAGCCGTTGGTGCCGTACCCGAGGCGCGGCGGCACCACCTCCGGGGAGGCCGGGGCACCGCCGGCCGGTACTCCGGCGTTCATCGGGCGCGCCGGGAGGTAGGTCGCGGTCCGGGCCGCCCCGGGCCCCGCGAGCGGGGCCCCTCGGAGCCGTGGCCCTGCCGGCCGGGGCCCCGCCGGTGCCGGCCGGACGAGCGTTGCCGGCCGCTCATGTCGGCGACACCTTCCGCGCCAGCCGCCGGCCGAGCGGCGCGGCGGCGGCCACGGCGAGCCCCAGCAGCCCGGCTCCGGTACGGGCCACCAGCGCGCCCTGCAACGCCGGCAGGCCGGTGATCCCGGCGCCGACGGCGGCCCGGATCCGGGGCGCCGTCGGCTCGGCCGCGGCCCGGACCTGGGCGGCGCCGTACTGCGCGGTGTACCAGCCGGCGAGCGCGCCGGGGAGCAGCCCGCGCCAGCCCGGGCGGCGGTGGCCGGTCGCGGCGACGGCGGCGACGGCCGCGGTACCGGCGAGGGTCGTCGCCGGCAGGCTCCACCGCGCGCCCTGCATCTCGCGCTGGGAGAGCGCGGTGACCGTGTACGTGTGCGCGGCGACCGTGGCCGCCGCCGGCAGCGCCCGCAGCGGCCGGCCGGTGCTCGCGCCGAGCAGCACGTTCAGCCCCCGGCAGAGCGCCATCACCGCCGGCCCGGCCGGGGTGTTCTTGGCGCCCAGGTCGTACGCCCAGACCGCGCCGGCCAGCGAGGCCGCCGCGACCAGGGACCTGCGTCCGCCGGTGTACCCGGCGATCGCGAGCCCGGCGGCGGTGAGCCCGGCCGAGATTCCCAGCGCGGCGGTCGGCGAGACCCGGCCGCTCGGGATCGGCCGGCCCGGCCGCTCTTCGGCGTCGATGTGCCGGTCGGCCCAGTCGTTGGCGGCCATGCCCGACCAGTAGAGCAGCACGGAGGCGCCGGCCAGTCCGGGGCTGCGCCGGTCCAGCCGTCCGGCGGCGGCCGCGCCGGCGAGCACGTCGCCCGGCACGGAGAGCGCGGCCGGGGCGCGGACCAGCTCGGCCACGTCAGCCAGCGACGCCACGGCGGTCCCCCTCGTCGCCGGCGGTCCCCTCGGTGCCGGCTCTCGCCTCGCCTGCGGTCCCCTCGGCGCCGGCCGTCTCGGCGCCGATGCCGGCGTCGAGCCCGCGGACGAAGCCGACCAGCTCGGCCCACTGCTCGGCCAGCGCGTGCGGGCCGGACCCGAGCGGGTCCTTGAAGAAGAAGGCCAGCTCGACCAGGGGCCCGGTACGCCCGGCGGCGTGCGCGGCCGCCGTGAGGCGGGCGAGGTCGAGCACGAGCGGCGCGGCCAGCGCCGAGTCGCAGCCGTGCCAGCTGAACTCCATCCGCATCGAGGTACCGAGGAAACCGGAGAAGGTGACCAGGTCCCAGGCGGTCTTGAAGTCCCCGATGTCGTCCACGTACTCGATGCGGGTGTTGCCCTGCGGGACGTACCCGAGCGTCTCGCCGAGCACGCGCTGCTTGCTGGCCGCCTTGGCGGCGTTCGCGGCGGGCTCGGCCAGGTTCGCGCCGTCGCCGCCGCCGAGCAGGTTGACCCCGGACCAGGTGCGCACCCGCAGGTGACGCATCGCGAACATCGGCGCCAGCACCGACTTGACCAGCGTCTCGCCGGTCTTGCCGTCGTGCCCGGCGTACGGCAGCCCCCGCCGCCGGGCCAGCTCGGCCAGCGCCGGCAGCCGGGTACCGGTCGACGGGGTGAAGTCCACGTACGCGCAGCCCGCGACGAAGGCCGCGTACGCGTACGCGGCGCTGGGCGGCAGCACGGCCGCCTCGGTACGCAGCGCCGCCTCCAGCGCGGCCAGGTCGGCGTGGGCCGGGTGCGGTGGCGGCGCGGGCTCGGTGGACGAGACGTTGACCACCACCACCCGGTCCAGGTCGTGCCGCCGGCGGAACCGGTCCAGGTCGGCCGTGATGGCGGCGACGGCGTCGGCCTGGCGCTCGGCGGTCGGCGCCGGTCTGATCTCCTCCTCGACCGCGGCCAGCTCGTCGTGGAGCGTCGCCACCAGCCGGCCGGGCAGCACCCCGGCGTCGGCGAGCGCCTCGGCCTTCTTGGCCAGCGGGGTGAGCGCCACGTCGTGCCCGCCGAAGACGAGGTCGGCGAAGCCGGGCAGGCGCGGGGTGCGCAGCGCCGGCAGCTCTGTCACACAGCCGGTCGGATCGGCGAGCCCGGCCCGCAGGGCCAGGGCCCCGACGGTGCTGGTGACCGCGACCGAACCGCGCGCGCCGACCAGCCAGATACCCGTACGCATTCCGGGCTCCTTCCGTGCAGGAAGACTGCTTAGCAAGATTTAAATAGACGAATGATCCGATCGGAAGGGTTGGTGCGGGATTGAGGAAGTTGGTTGGGTAAAGGGCCCCGTCCGCCCCGACCGTCGCGGGATGGCACCCCGGGTGACCTCGCCGGAGTCGGCGGCAACGGCGTGGTCATCCGGTCCCGCTCCGGTGCGGGGCGGACGGGGCTGGCAGGCAAGGTCGGTCGGCGTCGCGACCTTGCCTCCCCCGCTTTGCGGCCGGCTGGACCGACGGCGTCGGTCCGCACGGCGGTCCAGCCGGAGTCTGCGCACATCCGCTCGGATGTGGTGGTGGTCGGGCCCGCCCGTCGGGCGGGCGTTTGCTGGTGGCGGGCGGTTGCGGCGGTGCGGGTCCGGTGTCCGGTACGGCCGGGGAATCCCGGTCCGGCCGTACCGGACGACCGCGTTACCTCCGGGCGGCCCCGGGACCGTGGCACGGCCCGGTGCTGCCCGCCCCTCCGGGCCGACCTACCGTCGCGCGGGGCGCAACCGCGCGGCGGTTCCTCGCCGGTCGGTGTCCGGGGGAGCCTGTCGGGCGGGGAGTCGCCGGTGCGGCGCGACCCCGCGGGTGGATGGTCTCGTGGGTGGCTGGTTCGGGTGGTGGGACGGTCCGCCGGCCGGTCGCCGGTGGCGGCGGCCGGGGCACCGGGTCGGGTTACGCGGCGATCGTCGCCAGGGCCGGCTCGACCTCCGTCCAGGACGAGCCGGCCTCCGCCGAGCGCGCCACGGCGTCCAGCACGAGCTGGACCTGCAACGCCTCGGTGAAGGACGGGCTCGGGTCGGCACCGGTGGCGATCGCCTCGATGAAGTCGCGCATCTCGTGCGTGAAGGAGTGCTCGTAGCCGATGATGTGCCCCGGCGGCCACCACGCCGCCAGGTACGGGTGCTCCGGCTCGGTCACCAGGATCCGCTTGAAGCCCTGCTCGGTGGTGGGGCCCGTGGCCTCGTAGAACTCCAGCTCGTTGAGGCGTTCCAGGTCGAACACCACCGAACCGAGCGAGCCGTTGATCTCGACCCGCAGCGCGTTCTTGCGTCCGGTCGCGAAGCGGGTCGCCTCGTACGTGCCGAGCGCGCCGCCGTCGAGCCGGGCGACGAAGACCGCCGCGTCGTCGACGGTCACCGGGCCGGTGGGTACGGCGTCGGCCGAGCCGTTGCCGGCGGAGGCGGCCAGGCCGCTGGACTCCGCCGACAGCGGGCGCTCCTTCACGAACGTCTCGGTGACCGCGCTGACGCCGGTGATGCGCTGCCCGGTCACGTACTGGGTGAGGTCGACGATGTGGGCGCCGATGTCGCCCAGCGCGCCGGAGCCCGCTCTGTCCTTCTGTAGCCGCCAGACCAGCGGGAACTGGGGGTCGACGATCCAGTCCTGCAGGTACGCGGCGCGGACGTGCCGGATCACGCCGAGCCGGCCGGAGGCGACCAGCTCGCGCATGAGGGTGACCGCGGGGACCCGGCGGTAGTTGAACCCGCACATCGCCCGTACGCCCGCCGCCTGGGCCGTGGCCGCCGCGGCGACCATGGCCCGAGCCTCCTCGACCGTGTTGGCCAGCGGCTTCTCGCACAGCACGTGCTTGCCCGCCGCCAGCGCCGCGATCGTGATCTCGGCGTGGCTGTCGCCCGGGGTACAGACGTCGATCACGTCGATGTCGTCCCGGTTGACGACCTCACGCCAGTCGGTGGCGTACTCGTCCCAGCCGAGCCGGCCGGCGGCGTCGGCCACCTTCGACTCGTCGCGGCCGCAGATCACGGCCATCCGGGCCCGCGCCGGCAGGTCGTACACGCGGTTCACGGTGCGCCACGCCTGCGAGTGCGCGGCCCCCATGAACGCGTAGCCGACCAGGCCGACGCGTAGCTCCTTCTCTACAGTGGACACAGCTGGTTACTCCGTTCAGGATGCGAAGCCGAGCGGCAGGTACGCGTCGACGTTCTCCTTGGTGATCGTCTCGGAGGCGAGCACGATCGTCTTGGGTACCTGCAGCTCGGCCAGGTCGCCCATGCCGCGGCCCTGGGCGATGAGGCGGGCGATCGACACCGCCGACGAGGCCATCGTCGGGCTGTAGGTGACGGTGGCCCGCAGCGGCGTGTCTCCCTTCTTGATGGAATCCATCGCGTTGCGCGATCCGGCGCCGCCGACCATGAAGAACTCGTTGCGGCCGGCCTGCTTCATGGCCGCCAGCACGCCGATGCCCTGGTCGTCGTCGTGGTTCCAGACGGCGTCCAGCTTCGGCGCGGACTGGAGCAGGTTGGCGGTCACCGACTGGCCCTTGGCCGGGGTGAAGTCCGCCCAGACCTGGTGCCGGACCTGGTAGCCGTGCTTCGTGAGGGCGTCCTTGAAGCCGCGGGAACGCTCCTTGGTCAGCGGGAGGAAGTCGATCCCGCCGATCTCGGCGATGGCCGCGTCCGGGCCCTTGTTCGCCTTCTTCAGCTCGGCCGCGATGAAGTTGCCGGCGGCCACCCCCATGCCGTAGTTGTCGCCCTTGATCAGGCTGCGGTAGGCGAAGGGGTTGCTGAACTCCCGGTCGAGGTTGATGACCTGGATGCCGGCCTCCATCGCCTTCAGCGCCGTCGGTTCGAGCTTGTCACCCTCGTGCGGCAGGAAGACGATGGCGTCGACCTTCTGCTGGATCAGCGACTCGACCGCCGCCCGCTGGACCGCCGGGTCGTTGCCGCCCGACTCCACCGCCGAGAAGGTCACGTCGGAGTACTTGGCCGCCTGGGCCTTGCCGTTGGTGGTGACGGCGAGGATCCAGCCGTGGTCGCCCGCGGGCACCGAGAAACCGATCTTGACGGGCTTGCCCGGTTCCGTGTTGCTGTTGCCGGCGACGGTCTGCGAGCCGGCGCCCGAGTCGCCGCTCTTCTCGTTGGAGGTGCAGGCGGCCAACAGGGTACCGGCGCCTACCGCCGCACCGCCGAAGAGCAGACTCCGGCGAGAAACGTCGCCCGACTTTTGCGACATAACGACCTCCTGGTCGCGAGTGGTGTTGGGGTGAGGGCGGAGCGGGCGTCGAGGATCCGACCGGGCCCCGCGACCGCGCTGGTGCTCGCACCGCCGGCCGGTCGCCGGTGGTCCGCACCGTGGCGCGGCCACGGTTCCCACTACGGCCGCTAGGCGGCCTTCGGTGCCGCTGGTCGTTTTCGCAGCCCGCCGATGCGGAACTGCTGTACCAGCACGGCGCCGATGATGATCAGCCCCTTGACGATGTTCTGTACCTCTACCTGCAGGTTGAGCAGGATGAACAGGTTCGTGATCATCGCGAAGACCAGGACCCCGAGCAGGGTGCCCACGATGGTGCCGCGACCGCCGGCCAGCGCGGTACCGCCGATGATCGCCGCCGCGATCGCGTCCAGCTCGTAGAACTCGCCGTGCGTCGACGCGCCGGCGTTCGACAGCGAGACCAGGATGATCGCGGCGATGCCGCAGCAGAGCCCGGAGAGGGCGTACAGCAGCAGGGTCTGGCGCCTCACGTTGATGCCGGCGAGCCGGGCCGCTTCGAGGTTGCCCCCGACCGCGACCGTACGCCGACCGAAGGTGGTGCGGTTGAGCAGCACCCAGGCGATCACGACCACGCCGAGGAAGACCAGCACCAGCAGCGGAATCCCGAGGATCTTGCTCTCGGCCAGACCGTTGATGCCCTCGACGCTGACCAGCTGGGTCGTCTTGTTGGAGATCTGCGCGGCCAGGCCCCGCGCCGCCACCATCATCGCCAGCGTGGCGATGAAGGCGACCATTCGCCCGTACGCGATGAGCAGCCCGTTGACCAGGCCGGCGATGGTACCGACGGTCACCGCGGTGAACAGGATGCCGAGCATCCCGAACTCCTGCGTCGCCACGGTCGTGCACCAGACGCTGGCCAGGCCCACCAGCGAGCCGACCGAGAGGTCGATGCCGCCGCCGATGATCACGAAGGTCATCCCGACGGCGAGCACGCCGACCGCGCTGGCCTGGGTGAGGATCGTCATGATGTTGCTGATCGCCCGGTCCGGGTCGAGGTAGACGTCCGGGCGGCGGTACGCCGCGAAGGCGATCAGCGCCAGCAGCACCACGATCAGCGCGCTGTTGCGCCGTACCGGCTCGCCGGCGTCACCGCGCCACCAGGCCGCGAATCCCCGCTCGCGGGCGGGCGCCTTCCCACCGTGGTCACCCTCGGGTCTCGGCGGGCCACCGTCGGCCGGCTGCTCGGGGCCGGAGACCGCACCCCGCTCGGGCAATATCTCGGTCACGCTGTCACCTCTTCGCTCGGTTGGTCGCTCAGCCCTGGCTCTCCCTCCAGCAGGGATCCCGCCATGACGAGGTCGAGAACGCCTGACTCGTCCAGCTCGTCCGCCGGGCCCTCGTGGACCACCCGGCCCTCGCGCATCACCAGCACCCGCTCCGCGAGCCCCAGCACCTCGGGAACCTCGCTGGAGACCATCAGCACCCCGACACCGCTGTCGGCGAGCTGCCGGATCACCCGGTACAGCTCGGCCCGGGCGCCCACGTCGACGCCGCGCGTCGGCTCGTCGAGGAGCAGCAGCTTCGTACCGCCCAGCAGCCACCGCCCGACCACGACCTTCTGCTGGTTGCCGCCGGAGAGCGTACCGACGGCCCGGCGCACGTCCCGCGGGTGCAGGTGCAGGTCGTCGGCGATCCCGTCGCTGGCCGCGCGCTCGCGGTCGGCCCGGGTGAACCCGCCGCTGGCGTACCGGGCGAAGGTCGCCAGCGTCATGTTCCGGTAGATCGGCTCGCCGAGCAGCAGCGCCTGACTCTTGCGCTCCTCCGGCGCCATGCCCAGCCCGGCCCGTACCGCCGCGCCGACCCGTCCGGGCGGCAGCGGCCGTCCGGCCACCGAGACCTCGCCGGTCTCCGGCCGGCGCGCGCCGTAGATGGTTTCCAGCAGTTCGGAGCGGCCCGAGCCGACCAGCCCGGTGATCCCCACGATCTCGCCCGCGTGCACCCGCAGCGAGACGTCGCTGAACTCGCCCGCGCGGGAGAGGTCCCGCACGTCCAGCAGCGGCGGGTCCTGCGGCTCGGGACGCCGGGGCCGCTCCGGGAAGACGTACTCGATGTTGCGGCCGGTCATGTGGGTGACCAACTCGCGGGTCGGGGTGTCGCGCGCCGGCAGGTTCACCGCGGCGGCCCGCCCGTCCTTCAGTACGGTGACCCGGTCCCCGATCTCCCGGATCTCCTCCATCCGGTGGGAGATGTAGATGACCGCGATGCCGGCGGCGGTGAGCTGGCGGATGATCCGGAACAGGTTCTCCACCTCGTCGTGGGCCAGCACCGCGCTCGGCTCGTCCATGATCATGACGCGGGTCTCGTGGGAGAGGGCCCGGCCCATGCTCACGATCTGCTTGGCCGCCGCCGGCAGCAGCCGCACCGGGCGGCCGGCCGGGATCTCGGGGTGGCCGAGCCGGGCCAGCAGCGCGCTCGCCCGCTGGCGCATCAGGCCGCGCTGGACGAAGCCGAGCCGCCGCGGCTCGTGCCCGAGGAAGATGTTCTCCGCCACCGTCATGTCCTCGACCAGGTCGAGTTCCTGGTAGATGGTGGAGATACCGGCCTTCATGGCGGCCTGCGGGTTGTCGAAGGAGGCGGGCGCGCCCAGCCACTCGATCGCCCCGCTGTCCGGGCGGTGCGCGCCGGAGAGGACCTTGATCAGGGTCGACTTGCCGGCGCCGTTCTGGCCGAGCAGGCAGTGCACCTCGCCGGCCCGCACCTCCAGGTGCACCCCGTCGAGCGCCCGTACGCCCGGGAAGGTCTTGACCACGTCGGTGAGGCGGAGCACCACCTCGCCGGGGGTACCGGCCGGTTCGCTCACGACGCCTCCCCGAAGGCGACGTCGCTGGCGAGCACCGCGGCACCGGCGACGCCGGCCCGCGGCCCGAGCTCGGAGAGGACCACCGGCAGGTTGCCGGTGGCCAACGGCAGAGACCGGCGGTAGACCACGCTGCGGATCTCGGCGAGCAGTATGTGTCCCAACTGGGCGAGCCCTCCTCCGATGACGATCATCGACGGGTTGGCGAAGCTGACGAGGCCGGCGAGGACGCCGCCGACGCGGCGCCCGCCGTCGCGGATGAGCCGGATGCAGGTGACGTCGCCCTCGACGGCCCCCTCGGCCACGTCGAGGGCGGTGACCGTACCGTTGGCCGCGAGCCGCTCGGCCAACGCGGGCGAGGTGCCGCCGCGCGCGGCGACCGTGGCGTCCTTGGCCAGCGCCGACCCGCTGAACAGCGCCTCCAGGCAGCCGACGTTGCCGCACGAGCACATCGGGCCGTGCGAGTCGACCTGGATGTGGCCGATGTCGCCGGCGCAGCCGTCGACCCCCCGGTAGACCTCGCCGCTGAGGTAGATACCACAGCCGATGCCGGTACCGATCTTCACGAAGAGGAAGTCGTCGACCGAGTGCGCGACGCCGCCGTGCCGCTCCCCGATCGCCATGATGTTGACGTCGTTGTCGACCACCGCCGGGCAGCCGTGCTCGCGGGTGAGCAGTTCCCGGACCGGGAACCGGTCCCAGCCCGGCATGATCGGGGGCGAGACCGGTACGCCGTCGCGGAAGCTGACCGGGCCGGGTACGCCGATGCCGACCGCCGAGAGCCGTTCGTAGGCCCCGTCGGCCTTCGCCTTAGCCAGCAGGTCGTTGACCCGCTGGAGGATCAGCTTCGGCCCCGACCGGATGTCCACCGCCTCGGCGTACGCGGCGAGCGGTTCGAGGCGACCGTTGACCACCTCGACATCCACCGAGCTGGCGCCGAGGTCGACGGCGGCGAAGCGTAGTTGCGAGCTGAGTTCCACCAGTGTGGAGCGTCGGCCGCCGCGCGAGGCCGCGAGCCCCGCCTCGGCCACGTAGCCCAGGTCGACGAGGCGTCCGAGTTCGGCGAGCAGGCGCGGGCGGGGCAGTTCCAGCCGGTCGGCCAGTTCGGCGCGGGAGACCGCGCCCTGATCACGCAGTAACCGCAGGAGGCGCAGATGCGGAGCTTCGACCGTACGCAACGCGGCCACCTCCGGTCGGTTGACAGCCGAAAACCTCACCACCAGCTGTCACATCGATGTAACAGCCCGAGGTTGTGCGGGAAATGCTAGGTTCCAAACGCTGGCGCTGTAAAGACTTTCGCAACACGTCCCCGTAACTTTTGCCCGTGCGAGCAGAAGTCCTCGATGGACCGGCGGGCACAATGACCGGCGTCATCGCGTCCGGCGCCGGCCACATCGACCACCAACGACGCGGCGCGGGCCGATCAGCCGGGACGTTCCGGCCGGAGCGACCGGGCACGTGGGACGGCCGGGACGACCAGGCACGTGGGACGGCCGGGACGACCAGGCAGGCGGGACGACCGAAACGCCGCGGGGCGGGGGTGGAGCCCACCGGTCCGATGGGCTCCACCCCCGCCCCTGGTGCGGGATGGCGTGCGGTCAGGTGCTGCGCTGCAACGTGCGCAGGTCTCCGGTCGCGTCGATCTTCTTCACGTACACGGCGCCGTCGGAGCCGACATGGACGTCGACGGCCTCGGTGGTGAACTGGCCCGCGGCGCCCGCCTTCAGCGGGACCTGCGGGTCGACCACGATCCGCCCCGGGCCGACGTGCATCGCGAAGACGCCCTGGATCTCGCCCTCGTGCACGCCGGTACCGATCATCACGGCGGTCCGTCCGGAGTCGTCCTTGGTCAGCGCGACCACGCCGCGGTCGGTGGGTATGGCCATGACACTTCCCTTCTCTTCCGTCATTTCGCTACATCGCCGTCCGAGGACCACAGGGGTGAGCGGGCGGGAACCGGCGCGCCAAACATGATCTTGCGCCAGTCCCCGGTGAAGGTGAATACGCCACAGGTCGTCACGACACCGAGCCGGCTCGGCACCCGGGCGCCGGTGACGTGCTGCGGGACGGAGCCCATGCCGTACATGCTGTCCAGGTCCGGCCAGACGGAGATGCTCAACAGGGTGTTGGTACGCCAGCCGACCACCATCCGGCTGCCGATCAGTTCCGGCAGCCGCCGTTGGACGGCTCGCTTGATCCTCACGTGCAGGACCACGAGTCGCAGCAGGACCCACCTGCTCGGGCACTCGAACCGGGTGATGACCACCTGCCCGCCCGACGGGTCGGGCTCGTAGACCGGGGTCACGCCCAGATCGTCAGCAACCCTTGAGCCACCGCCGCGACCACCAGCGTGGTCCCGGACGCCCGACGCAGGATTCTCTGCCAGTCCTGCCATCTCCGGCCCTTCTTCTCCTCGTGGATGGGTGTCGTCGTCGGCACCCGGAGGCTGAGCAGCACCATCGAGATCGCCGCCAGCGCCGCCACGACGATGAGCGCCGTGGGTACCAGGGCCGGGCTGAACAGCACCAGTGCCGCCAGGCCGGCCCAGATGAGCGAGGTGGTCTTCTGGGTGGTGAACAACAGCGCCAGGTCGAACCCCCAGACCAGCCCGAGCGCGCCGGGCGGGAGGGTGTTCACCAGCGACTGCGGAACCTGACGCCAGACGTGCGGCGTGCGCTGGGTGAAGTCGGCGAGGGCGAACCCCGCCACCACCACGGCGAGCAGCACCCACCGCGCCGGTTCCGGTACGACGGCCTGCACCGCCACCGACACCAGGTACACCGGCACCGCGAGAACGGCCGCTCCCAGCAGCCCGCCGATCAGCAGGCCGAGCAGGAAACGGATACCGCCGGAGCGGTCATACCGCAACATGGGACCGGCGACCCCGGCCATGGAGACACCTCAAGGGCTGTAGCCCTGGAGCAGCGCCCCGGCCACGGCGACGGCGAACCAGACCGCCATCCGGGTCAGCCGCAGTTGGAGAGGCAGGTACAGCCGGACGCCGAGCCGATGGTCGTACCGCTGGAGTTCTTCTTCTCGCAGCACTGGCACCGGTAGTACGGACCAACCGTGCCGAACGTGCAGGTCCAGACGTAGTGGTTCGAGGCCAGGCAGTTGGAGAGCGAAACGTTCGGCGGTACGTAGACGAGGTTGCAGCACTCCCAGTTCGCGGCCTGCGCCGGGGAGCCCTTCGCGAACACCGCCACGGCCGCGGCCAGCCCACCGGCCCCGATGCCGCGCAGCACGCCGCGACGCCGGACGGTGGTCTTGCTTGTCGACGTGGTCATGACACCTCCTGGATCTCGTTGTCGACGCGTCCCACCGCAGCCAGCACGCTGTCCAGATCCCAGAAGAGCAACGCGGTCTGCAGCCGGCCGCGTCGGAACAGGAGGGCTGCGGGGCTTGAATCCACACCGAACTTCTGGGTGCTCCAGGTGCCGCCGTGGTCGATGTAGGTGTGGGTGCGGTGGAAGCCATGGCGCTTGGCGAAGTCCTCGCCGCGCTCGCGGATACCGCAGGACACCACCACGGTGAGGTCGACGCCGCGGTCCAGCGCGGCGGGCACCTGAGCGGCGATCTTCTCGCAGCTGGCGCAGGACGAGCTGAGCACCAGCACCACGCTCGCGTCGCGGGCGGGGACGTGGGCCAGCTCGGCCGGCCATTCGAGCGGCTCGGCGCCCAGCTTGGCGTTCTCGATCGGCTCCACCTGCTTGCTCGGGGTCTGGTCCTGCGTCGGTACCCGCGAGGCCAACTCGCCGAGCATCGCGAAGAGCAGGACGACCGCGCAGGCGAGTACGAGCAGGACGAGACCGAAGAAGACGGTCACGATCGGTTCCCTTCTCTCTACCGGTACGCGCGGGCGTCACCGGTCACGGACGGCGCTACGGGTTGGTGCGGGCCCGGGAGGTCAGCAGCGGACGCACCAGCGGTACGACCCACGAGCGGTTGGTCACCAGGCAGAGGACGAGCAGGGCGAGCGCCGCGCCGAGCGGACCGGCGGCCGGCTCGTACGGCGTCGCACCGGACCAGACGTTCACGGCGACGGTGGCGAGCAGTCCGAACCCGGTGAGCACGCTCACCCGGCCGAGCGGCCGACCGGCGGGCCGGCCGAAGCAGCCGCACGGCTCCTGGCTGCCGCGTACCGCGCCGACGAGACCCAGCAGGGCGAAGCTCAGGCCGAGCGCGCCGACCAGCACCGAACCGAGCCACCAGGCCGGGCGTACCGCCAGGACGCCGGCGGCGGCGCACTCGGCGAGCGCGACCGCCCGTACCGCGCCGCCGGTGCCGAGCGCACTGCGGGCGCCCAGCTCGACGAGCGCCCGGCGCAGGTGTTCCGGGCTGACGAGTTTGGCCAGCCCCGCCAGCAGCAGCACCGCCGCGGCGAGGCTGTTCACGAGCAGCAATCCGGCGTTGACGATCATTTTCGGCCCCGTTCCATCGCTTGCCGGGTCCCGTTCGATCACTCGCCGGCGACGTATCGCCGCGACCACACCGATCGACCGAGATCTTTGCGTGTGTCGGCAACTTCCACCGAAACCGCCAACACGGCAAACAGTTTCGTCAGCCCGGTCATCGTTCCCGCACCTGCTCGGGTACCGCCTTGTCACCACCCTGTCATCCCCAAGTCATCGATCCGCCTCTCTTGACACGCTCCGATCTTCTGGCCGACGATCCGGAGTGCTATCGCTCGGAGACGGAACGCATCGATCTGCTCGGGGGGATCATGAAGTTCTCGATTCTGGGTCCCCTGGAGGTACGCACAGCCGACGCTTCCGTGGAGCTGCCGGCCCTGCGCCACCGACGGATCCTCGCCGCGTTGCTGCTGGCCCCGGGCGGCAGGCTCTCCACCGAGCGCCTGATCGAGGCGGCCTGGGACAGCCCCGGACCGCCGACCGCCCGCAAGCAGGTGCAGAACTGCGTGGCGGCGCTCCGCCGCCGGCTGATTGAGCAGGGCGCGTCGCCCACGATGCTGGTCACCCGTCCGGGCGGCTACCAGCTGGACGTACCCGACGACCACGTCGACGCCCGGATCTTCACGCACCTGGTCGAGCTGGCCCGCCGGACCGCCCAGGACCAGGCCGGTCAGGCGGTACGGCTCTACCGCTCGGCGCTGACCCTGTGGCGCGGACGGGCCCTGGAGGGGTTGGACGGGCACGCCTTCGGGCCGAGCGCCGCGTGGTTGACCGAGCTGCGTCTCACCGCCGCGGAGGAGTGCTTCGACCTCGAACTCTCCAACGGCCTGCACCTCCAGGCGGTACCCGACCTGGTGAGCCTGGCGGCGGAGAACCTCAGCCGGGAACGGTTGCAGGCGCAGCTGATGACCGCGCTGCACCGGTGCGGCCGCCAGGTGGAGACCTTCCAGGTCTACCAGCGGGTGCACGACTACGTCGCGACCGAGATCGGCAGCGAGCCGGGCGTCGAGCTGAAGCTGCTGCGGGAGCGACTGCTGCGCGAGCGGGGCGCCTGGCCCTGAGCTAACGGCCAGGCCGCGTTCCATGAGGACCGGCCGGCCTCCCCTGACGAAAAGCGGCCTAGTCCCGCTCGCCGCGTTCCCGTTTGCGCAGCTTCCGGTCGTCCCGGAGCTCGACGTACGGCTCCTCCTCCGGCGGGTGGCCGGCCGCGATCGCGCGCCGGCGTTCCAACTCGGCGTCGAACTCCGCGCCGAGCAGGATCGCCACGTTGGTGAGCCAGAGCCACACCAGGAACACGATCACTCCGGCCAGCGTCCCGTACGTCTTGTTGTACGAGCCGAAGTTCGACACGTACCCGGCGAAGAGCGCCGAGACCACCAGCCACACGACGACGGCGAAGACCCCGCCCGGGCTGACCCAGCGGAAGCCGCCGTGCCGGGCGTTGGGCGAGGCCCAGTAGAGGATCGCGAACATCAGGCTCACCAGGATCAGCAGCACCGGCCACTTGGCGATGCTCCAGACGGTCACTGCGGTGGAGCCGAGCCCGATCGCGCCGCCGGCCGCCTCGGCCAGCCGGCCCGTGAAGACCACGATCAGCGCGCTGGCCAGCAGCATGACGCCGATCAGCACGGTCACCCCGAGCCGGACCGGCAGGGTCTTCCAGATCGGCCGCCCCTCCGGCACGTCGTAGATCGCGTTGGAGGCGCGCATGAACGCGGCGATGTAGCCGGAGGCGGACCAGATGGCACCGAGCAGGCTCAGCGCGGCCACCGCGCTGGCCGTGGCGCCGCTGTCGCGCACCTGGTTGATCGCGTTGTCGAGGATCGTGCGGATCTGCGGTTGCGGCAGCACGTCGTGGATCGTGCCCTGCACGTCGTCGGTGGTCCGCTTGCCGAACAGGCCGATCACGGAGACCAGGACCAGCAGCCCCGGGAAGATCGACAACACGCCGTAGTACGTGAGGGCCGCGGCGCGGTCGGTCAGCTCGTCGTCCTGGGCCTCGCGGACGGTACGCCGGAGCACCTGCCACCAGGAGCCGCCGGAGAGCTGGGTCGGCTGCCGCGGGGCCTTGGCCATGCTGCTCGCCCCCCTGACGACGCTGCGGACACCGACCCCGCGGCATGCCCAGCCTGCGCCGGAAGTAACCACGGGGGCGCGGTCCGGGCGCTCACTTGTACAGCATGCGGCTCATCCGCCGGGCCGCGACCGCCAGCCCGAGCGCCGTCGCGGCGAGCAGGTAGAGCACGTCGACCAGCCGGAGCCAGCCGGAGCCACCGACGGTGATGCCGCGCACGAGGTCGACCGACCGGTACAGCGGCGTCACCTCGACCAACCAGCGCAGCACCGCCGGGTAGGCGGTGGCCGGCACGAACGTCCCGGAGAAGAGGAAGAGGGTGAACTGCACCGAGCCCATCAGGTCGAAGTCCTGCCAGCTGCGCATGAAGGTGGAGAGCGCCATGCCGAGCGCCCCGAACGCGAAGCCGACCAGCATCGCGGCCGGGAAGGCGGCCAGCGCGGCGCCGGACCCGGTCAGCCCCATCCCGACCATCACGCCGAGGAACGCGGCCGAGTAGAGCGAGCCGCGCACCATCGCCCAGGCGAGTTCCCCGAGGGCGATCTCGAACGGCTGCACCGGGGTCGCCAGCATGCCGTCGTAGAGCTTGACGTACTTCATCTTGCCGAAGAAGTTGAAGGTGGTCTCGGAGAGCGCGCCGCTCATCGCCGACGAGGCGAGCATCGCGGGCGCCACGAAGGCCGCGTACGACACCACCCGGCCCCCGGGCAGCGTGAGGTCGCCGACCAGCGAGCCGACCCCCACCCCGATCGAGAGCAGGTAGAGCAGCGGCTCGAAGAAGCCGGAGATCAGCACGATCCAGTACGCCGAGCGCAGCGCCGCGACGTTGCGTTCGGCCACCGACAGCGCGCGGGCCGGCGCCCCCTCGAAGCTGATCAACCGCGGCAGGACGATGCTGACCACGTCGCGTTCCCCTTCGTCGTCTCCGAGCCGGTCGGTGCCGGGGCCGGTCAGTACAGGAGCCGGCGGCGGAACCGCGCCCGGGCCAGCACCCATCCCCCGGCCGCCCAGGCGGTGAGGTAGAGCAGATGTCCGGCGACCGACCAGCGGGGCGCGACTCCCAGGGTCGCGGCCCGGCTCAGGTCGACGCCGTGCCACAGCGGCGACCCGTACGCCAGCCAGCGCAGCACCGGCGGCAGCGACTCGACCGGGAAGAAGACCCCGGCGAAGAGCGTCATCGGGATGACGGCGAACCGGAAGAGCAGCGCCAGGTAGCTGTCGGTCTTGACCGAGGCGGTGTACGCGAAGACGGGCGTCGACACGGCCACGCCGAGCAGCAGCGACACGGGCAACACCGCCAGCGCCCAGACCGAGTGCAGCGCGCCGAACCCGGCGACCACCAGCAGGAAGACCAGGGTGCTGCTGAGCACGCGGAACAGCACGAAGGCGAGGTGGCCGCCGAGGATGTCGCCCACCCGCAGCGGCGAGGCGGCCTGCGCGTAGTAGGTCTTGATCCATTCGAAGTTGCCCAGCACCGGCCAGGTCGACTCGCCGATCGCCACCTGCAGGGCGGTCGAGGCCAGCAGCCCCGGCACGACGAAGTCGAGGTAGCGCACGCCCTCGACGCCACCGGTCACGTAGGAGCCGACGCCGAGGCCGAAGCCGAGCATGGACAGCAGCGGCAGCGCGAACGAGGAGAAGGCGCCCGCCCGCCAGACCCGCCGGTAGGCGACCAGGTTGTACTCGAGGACGGCGAGCGCCGGCACCCGGGCCACCGACGTGCGGTGCCCGGCCGGCGCCGCGCGATCCACCACGCTCATCGACTCACCCCCGTGCGACCCTCGACCCGCTCCGCCGTTGGTACCGCAGGGGTACGACACCCTGGCGGCCCGGACGGCCCCGTACTGTACGTGCCCCCGCCCGCCGCCGCCCGCGAATTCCGCCGTACGCCGGCCGTCGCCGCCGCGGAGTTCCATTTCGCCGTACCGGAGACGCGGTGCCCAATTCCGCTCAGAGCCTCGATTCGCCGGTCCGGCAAGCGACAGCGGAAAATCTCACTCCCGCGCGCTGAGGAACCCCCATTTTCGCTGGTCAGGAGCGAACATGAACAACCTGTTCGCGTTTGCCGGATCGCCATTGGGCGGTTGAGGATGGGCCCCTGCCACGCGCCGCGACAATTCGACTGGCGCGAATTTCCTCGGGAGGATCGACGTGACGACGCTGGTGACGGGTGCCACCGGGAATGTGGGGCGGCTCGTGGTCGAGGAGCTGCTGCGCGCCGGTGAGCCGGTACGCGCGCTGACGCGCGACCCCGGGTCGGCCGGGCTGCCGGACGGGGTCGAGGTGGTGGCCGGAGACCTCGCCGAGCCGGAGACGCTGCGCAACGCGCTCGACGGCGCCGACCGGATGTACCTCTTCCCGTACGCCCGGACCGCTCGGGAGGTGGTCGACCTGGCGAAGCGCTCCGGGGTACGCCGGATCGTGGTGCTCTCCTCCGGCGCGGTCACCGGCGGCCTGGACACCGACTTTCATCTGCCGGTGGAGCGGGCGGTGGAGGAGTCCGGTCTGGAGTGGACGCACGTGCGCCCGGGCGAGTTCATGCTCAACAAGCTCTGGCTCTGGGGGCCGTCGATCCGCGCCGAGAACGTGGTGCGGGAACCCTTTCCCGACGTGGCGTGGTGCCCGGTGCACGAGCGCGACATCGCCGAGGTCGCCGCGATCGCGCTGCTCGCCGACGGGCACCAGGGGCGGGCGTACGACCTCAACGGGCCGGAGCTGATCAGCCGGCGCGACCAGTTGCGGGCCATCTCGGCGGCGCTCGGTCGCGAGGTGCGGCTGGAGGTGGTCAGCCCCGCACGGGCGCGCGAACTCTACCGGGAGCAGGGCGGCTTCGCCGCCGCCAACGCCGACTTCCTGCTCGGCTTCGAGAGCTACTCGGGCGAGCGGGCCGATCCGGCGACGCTGGAGCGGCTCGACCTGAGCGCGTACGGGCCGCTCCCCACGGCCGAGGCGGTGACCGGCCGTCCCGCGCGCACCTTCGACGGGTGGGCGCGCGAGCACGCGGCGGACTTCCGGTAGGCGGCACCCGGGCGGGGCCCGCACCGGCCCGGGGCGCGCCGACGGTGGCCGCACGGCCCGGTCACCCGTCGCCACCGCCCCGGTACGCGCCGGCGCGGGCCGCCGCGACGGCCGCCTCGGCTGCCCGGTCGGCGGCGGCTTCGTCGAGGGCGCCGCCGCCGACGAGCAGGCGGTAGTAGAGCGGCGCGGAGACGGCCCTGATCACCTCCCGGGCGTCGGTTCCCGGGGGAAGCTCGCCCCGGTCGACGGCCTGCCGCACGCAGGGTGCCCACTCGTCGATCCGGGTGTCGTAGAAGCGCCGCAGGGCCTCGGCGGTCCGGTCGTCGGAGGTGGCGGCGGCGATGACCGCCTTGAACAGCGCCCCCTGGCGGGGGTCGGTGAGCGTGCGCCGCACCAGCCGGGCGTTGGCGGTCAGGTCGCCGAGCAGCGACCCGGTCTCGGTCCGGGGCGACGACTGTTCGGCCATGTCGAGCAGCAGGTCGGCGACCAGGTTGGCGACGGTTCCCCAGCGGCGGTAGACGGTGGTCTTGCCGACGTCGGCCCGGCGGGCGACCTCGGCCAGGTCCAGGTGGGCGAAGCCCTGCTCGGCCAGCACGTCCCCGGCGGCGTCGAGGACGGCGGCCCGCACCCGCGCGGTACGGCCGCCGGGCCGCGTCTTGCCGGGTTCGACCTCGGGTACGGGCATAACGGGACTCCAGTTCCATTAGACGGCTCCGGCCTGCTATCGTCCAGACTAACGGAACTCCAGTATCGTTTAGGAGTGGGCTAGTCATGGAATACCGACGATTGGGATCTTCGGGGCTGATGGTGCCGGCGCTGAGCCTCGGCACCGGGACGTTCGGGGGTCGCGGGCCGCTCTTCGGCGCGTGGGGCGACACCGGCGTACGGGAGGCGCGCCGCCTCGTGGACATCTGCCTCGACGCCGGCCTCACCATGTTCGACAGCGCGGACGTCTACTCCGACGGCGTCTCCGAGGAGGTGCTCGGCGAGGCGGTCAAGGGGCGCCGGGACCGGGTGCTGATCTCCACGAAGACCGGGCTGCCGACCGGCGACGGACCCGACGAGGCGGGCACCTCCCGGTCGCGCCTCATCCGGGCCTGCGAGGACGCCCTGCGGCGGCTCGGCACCGACCGGATCGACCTGCTCCAACTGCACGCCTTCGACGCGGGTACCCCGATCGAGGAGGTCCTCGACACGCTCGACGAGCTCGTCCGGGCCGGGAAGGTGCGCTACGTCGGCGTCTCCAACTTCTCCGGCTGGCAGTTGATGAAGTCCCTGGCGGTGGCCGACCGGTACGGCCACCCGCGCTACGTCGCGCACCAGGTCTACTACTCGCTCGTCGGGCGGGACTACGAGTGGGAACTCATGCCGCTCGGACTCGACCAGGGCATCGGCGCGCTGGTCTGGAGCCCGCTCGGCTGGGGCAGGCTCACCGGCCGGATCCGGCGGGGAGAGCCGCTGCCGGCGGAGAGTCGCCTGCACCAGACCGCCGAGTACGGGCCCCCGGTCGAACAGGAGCAGCTCTTCGACATCGTCGACGTCCTCGACGAGCTGGCCCGGGAAACCGGGCGGAGCGTGCCGCAGATCGCCATCAACTGGCTGCTCCAGCGGCCGACCGTCGCCTCCGTCATCATCGGCGCGCGCAACGAGGAACAGCTCCGGCAGAACCTCGGCGCCGTCGGCTGGTCGTTGACGCCCGAGCAGGTGGCGCGACTCGACGAGGTGAGCCAGCGGACCCCGGCGTACCCGTACTTCCCGTACTACCGGCAGGCCGGCTTCGCCCGGCTCAACCCGCCGCTGCCGCACCGGGTCGCGGCGTAGGGGCGAACTTCGCCCTGCCACAGCGGACCCGGGGCAGGCGCGGGGCGGGGCCGACGTACGGCGGCGGACTCCGGGAGGGTGCACGGGTGGGCGTGACGGTCCCCGGCCCTCCCGGAGCGGGTTCTCAGGGGCGCGGGTTCCCGGGGCTCAGCCTCGACACGTCCGCGACGAAGGCCCGCCACGCCTCGGGGGCGAAGGCGAGGGTACCGCCGTCGCGGTCCTTGGTGTCCCGTACCAGTACCCGGCCGGGCAGGTTGTCGGCGACCTCCACGCAGGCTCCACCGTTGGAGCTGGAACGGGAGGACTTGCGCCAACGGGCGCCGGTCAGATCCATGACTTCGCCACCTCCTTGATCAGGTCCATCGACTGGCGGCGCGGGAGGGCTTCGGTCCGGACCACCTCCCAGGTGGTAGTCAGCCTAGCAATATCGATGGGGTCGTCCATGATCTGCGCGCGGAGCTGGTTGTCCGCATAGGCGACCCGGTTGCCGTCCGGCAGCTCGGCGATGATGAACTGGCCGGCTTGTCCGGGGTACAGGCCCTCGTCGGGAACGACGTGCAGTTGGACGTGCTCCAGGGAGCCGTACTCGATCAGCCGGTCGAGCTGTTCGGCCATCAGGCCGGGGTGTTCGGGCAGCGGCCGACGCAGCATCGCCGCGTCGATCACGACAACGAACAAGGGTGGCCGCTCGCCGGTCAGGATCGCCTGGCGTTCCATCCGGGCGATCACGCGCTGCTCGACCTCGTCCGGCTTGAACTGGCCACTGCACGCGATCGTCGCTCGCGCGTACGCCTCGGTTTGCAGCAGGCCCGGTACGACCAGCGGCTCGAACCAGCGCAGCACCACCGCCTGGCGCTCGAACTCAATCCACTCCCGCAGCCAGGGCGGGCAGCTCTCGAGTTTGGCCAGCTTCCGCAGCGCCCGCATGAACATGCCGCCGGTCTGGAGCCCGGTGTCGACCGCCTCCAGGTACTCCGGCGTGGGTGGCCGCCCACCCGTTTCGACCGAGCTGACGTGCGACCCGGAGTAATTGATCAGGTGACCGAATTCCTCCTGGCTGAGCCCGCCGACTCGTCCGCGCGATACGCAATTCTTCCACGATGTATTCCAGCACCACGCTCACGGCTTCCCCACCCTCTGCTCAGATTTTTCGGCTAGCCGCTCTCGCCCCGCCCAGCCGCCCGGAAGGCATCGACGAGCTGGTCAAACACAAACGCTAATGGGCAGTCGAAGGGGCGGTAAATACCCGACACAAAGATTTCCAATTGTCGGCCCGCCGCGCGGTAAATATTGCCAAGACGTGAATCACCCGGAAGGGTGACCGACGTCGAGGCACGGCCATTACCCGAGGGATAATCGACAAGCCGCCGGGACGGCGGGATCCTCGTTGCTGAGTGGAACCGAGATTCCGCCGTACGCCCGGGCGAGGGTGGAAAGCCACCGCGACGAAGGGAAAAGCCATGACCGCGTACGCGCTCGCGCACCTGCGCAAGGCACCCCCGCACCCCGAGGTGCTGGAGTACCTGGAGCGCATCGAGACGACCCTCGCCCCCTTCGGCGGGCGGTTCATCGTCCACGGCGGAACGGTCGACGTGCTGGAGGGCGACTGGCCGGGGGACGTCGTGATCATCGAGTTCCCCGACCTGGCCGCCGCCCGCGCGTGGTACGCCTCCGACGACTATCAGGAAATCAAGCACCTGCGGACGCGGCACATCCCGGGCGAGGTGATCCTGGTCGACGGGGTCGAGCCGGACCACGACTCGGCGCGGATGGCCGCCGAGATCCGGCGCGCGTCCGGTCTGTGATCTTTCTGAACCGGTGCCGGGCGACCGGCACGGCCGTTCGGCCGGGCCGGGGCCCGGGCGCCGGCCCGGGGGAGGCCGGGACCCGGGAAAGGAAACGCACCCCCCCCCCCGCCGAGTGGGGGGCGGGGGGCGCCACCAGCGCGCCCGGCCC